>JBLMXS010000183.1:0-38360 GCA_050257895.1 Thiohalocapsa sp. | reverse complement strand
CCAGATCGCGCTCGGCATCGCCTATGTCCGTGGCCGCAGCGGACATCCGGTCGGCATGGCGCCAGCAATCCTGTTCTGGGCCGGCGAGATTGCCGCGATCTTTTTGAAGGGGCCGGTCGGGTTCGCCCTGGCCTTGCTGACGATCGCGACGCTGGGGATAGCGGATCGCAAGTTGCGCTGGCTGCGCCAGCTGCACCCGCTCGTCGGGCTTGCAGCGACGGCGATCTGCGTCGCGCCCTGGCTGATCGAGATCGAGCACGCCACAGCCGGCCGCTTTCTCGGCGAGGCGGCCGGCGGCGACCTCTTCAGCAAGCTGGCGGGCGCCCAGGAATTGCATGGCGCACCGCCGCTCTCCTATCTGCTGCTGGCCGTCGTCAGCTTCTGGCCGGGCTCGCTGTTGCTGGTGCCGGCGCTGTGGCGCGGCTGGCGGCGACGTGACCGCCCGGCGGAGCGTTTTCTGCTCGCCTGGCTGCTGCCGGCCTGGGTGGCGCTCGAACTGGTCCCGACCAAGCTGCCGCATTATGTGCTGCCGCTCTATCCGGCGCTGGCGCTGCTGGCCGCCGGCGCCTTGCTCGACGGCGTGCGGCTCGCCGCCGGCAGCTGGCAGTACCGCATCGACCTTGCCGTCAGGGGGCTGTGGCTGCTGGCGACGCTCGCGCTCGCCGCCTTGCCGATCCTGTTGTCGTTGCGCTTTGCCGGGCATCTCGTGCCGGCCGCGCTGGTGCCCGCCATCCTGCTGCCGGCGCTGACCGCGGCCCTCTTCTTCCTGCGCTCTGAGCGCGCGGACGGGTCCTCAACCGACGCGGTTCTCCACCCACTTCCGCATTCCCGGCGGGAGCCGGGATCCACCCATCCAGCGTCGGATCCGCTGCAAAATGGATCCCGGCTTTCGCCGGGAATGCGGTTTTTGGACCGTGGTCTGCGGCGTGAGGTTACCGCGATGGCGGCGTTGGCATTGGCCTTCGCGGTGCCGACAGCGGTCGTATTGCCGGCCCTCGACCGGGTGTGGCTCAGCCGGGCGGTGGCGGCGATGGTGGCGCAGCACAAACCGGCCGAGGGAATGAAGCTGGCGGCGGTCGGCTACGCCGAGCCGAGCCTCGTCTTCCTGCTCGGCACGGGCCTCGATCTCACCTCGCCGGGCGATGCCGCGACCCTCCTTGCCGATGGCGGCGAGGCCATCGTCAGCAGTCGCGTCGACGCCGTCTTCCAGCAGGCGCTCGCCGCGCGGGGGCTTGTGTTGACGCCGCTCGGCAGCGCCGCCGGGCTTGATTATTCGAATGGGCAGCGCATGGTGCTGACGCTGTACGAAATTGCCGGAACCGGGCATTGACGGGAACCCTCTACGGGCTGGGCCTCGGGCCGGGCGATCCCGAGCTGTTGACGCTCAAGGCGCTGCGCCTGTTGCGGACGGCGCCGGTTATCGCCTATCCGGCCACCGAGAGCGGCGACAGCTTCGCCCGCGCCATCGTCGCGCAATGGCTGAGCCCGGCGCAGCGCGAGATCGCGATCCGCTTCCCGATGCGGCCCGGTCCGCCGCCGGCCGCAATCTACGACGGCGCGGCGGCGCAGCTGATTGCGGCGCTCGCTGCCGGCAACGACCTTGTCTATCTGTGCCAGGGCGACCCGCTGTTCTACGGCAGCTTCGCCGGCATCCTGACGCGGTTGGCGGGGCAGTGCCGGATCGCAGTGGTGCCGGGGGTGTCGTCGCTGACCGCCTGCGCGGCGATGGCGGGCCTGCCATTGGTGCAGCGCAACGGGGTGCTGTCGGTGGTACCGGCGAACCTCGCGGAGCTGCAGCTGCGCGCGGCGCTGGCGCGGATCGCCGCCGCCGGCGACGCCGCGGCCATCATCAAGCTTGGCCGGCATGCCGCGAAATTGCGGCTGATCTTGCAGGAGCTGCAGCTCCTAGACCGCGCCGTCTATGTCGAGCGCGCCAGCCTCCAGACCCAGCGCATCGCGCCATTGGCGGCGGTCGACCCGGCGCAAGTGCCCTATTTCGCGACGGTGTTGATTGCCGCCGCTGCGGCTTCGGAAACAGCCTTATGAATGTGCCTGCCGGCGCGGCGATTGTCGTGCTGTCACCGCACGCCGCGCCGCTGGCCCGCCGGGCGCGCGACATCCTGCCGGGATCTCGCCTCTACCTCCCTGCTGCAGGCCATCAGGCAGATCCTGACCCGGATGAAAGCTACGACCGGCTGGTGCCGCTGCTGTGCGAGCTGTTCGCTGCTGGCCGGCCGATCGTCGGGGTCTGCGCCAGCGGCATCCTGATTCGCGCCTTGGCGCCGTTGCTGACGGACAAAGAGGAGGAGCCGCCGGTCGTCGCGCTGGCCGCCGACGGCTCGGTCGCGGTGCCGCTGCTCGGCGGCCATCACGGCGGCAACGCCATCGCCCGCGCGCTGGCGGCGGGGTTGGCACCGCAGACCGGCTGCGTCGCCGCAATCACCACCGCCGGCGACCTGCGGCTCGGCGTCGCGCTCGACGAGCTGCCGCCGGGCTGGCAGATCGCCAATCCTGAGCGGGTGAAGCCGGTCATGGCGGCGCTGCTCGCCGGCGAGCCTGTGGCGCTGGTCGAGGAAGCGGCGCCGGCCGACTGGCTGCGGCAGGGCACCATCGAATGGGCAGCGGCGGCCGACCGCCGTATCGTCGTGACCCACCGCGCGCTGCACGAGGATGCCGCGGCGCTGGTGCTGCACCCGCCGGTGCTGGCGCTCGGCATCGGCTGCGAGCGGTTCTGCGCGCCCGAGGAGATAGCCGCGCTTGCCGAGGCGACGCTGGCCGAGTCCGGGCTGGCGCCGGGCGCCGTGGCGGCGGTGGTCTCGGTCGCGCTGAAGGCGGATGAGCCTGGCATCCATGCGCTGGCCGAGCAGCTCAAGGTGCCGGCGCGGTTCTTCCCGGCGGAGCGGCTCTATGCCGAGACGGAGCGTCTGACCGTGCGGTCACAGGCGGCGTTCGCCGCTACCGGCTGCTGGGGCGTCGCGGAGGGCGCTGCCTTCGCGGCGGTCGGGCCGAGCGGCGAGCTCGTCGTGCCGCGCCGCCAGTCGCGCCATGCCACCTGCGCCGTCGCCCGCGCCGCGATGCCGCTCGACGCCGCCGCGCTTGGCCGCCCGCGCGGCCGGCTCGTCGTTATCGGCATCGGCCCCGGCGGCGCGTTATGGCGAAGCCCCGAGGCGAGCGCGCTGCTCGACGCCGCCGCCGACGTCGTCGGCTACTCTCTCTACCTCGACCTGCTGGGACCGGCGCTGGCCGGCAAACGCCGGCACGACAGCGCCATCGGGGCGGAAGCCGCGCGTGCACGGCAGGCGCTCGATCTCGCCGCCGCCGGGCATTCGGTGGCCTTGGTGTCGTCGGGTGATCCCGGCATTTACGGGCTGGCTTCGCTGGTCTTTGAGCTCGTTGACCGCGAGGGGCGGCGCGACTGGGGCGCCGTCGAGATCGTCGTGGCGCCGGGGATCAGCGCGATGCAGGCGGCCGCCGCCCGCCTTGGGGCGCCGCTCGGCCACGATTTCTGTGCGATTTCGCTGTCCGACCTGCTGACGCCGTGGGCGGCGATTGCCGTCCGACTCAATGCGGCGGCGCAGGCCGATTTCGTCATCGCCCTCTACAACCCACGCTCGGCGCGGCGGCCCGGCCGGCTTGCCGAGGCGGCGGCGATCGTACTGGCGCACCGGCCGCCCGAGACGCCGTGTGCCGTCGCACGCAATCTCGGCCGCGCCGGCGAGACGATCCATATCCTGGCGCTCGGCGAGCTGGCCGCGGAGGCCGGTGCGGGTATCGACATGCTGAGCCTGGTGATCATCGGCAGCCGGCGGACGAGGGTCTTCCCCGGCCCGCCGCCGCGCCTCTACACGCCGCGCGGCTATTTCGGCGCTGCCCTGGGCACATCCGGCGAAGACGACCGGTGACGGTGCATTTCATCGGCGCCGGCCCGGGTGCGCCCGACCTCGTCACGGTGCGGGGCCTGCGGCTGATCGAGCGCTGCCCGGTGTGCCTCTATGCCGGCTCGCTGGTGCCGGCGGCGGTGGTTGCAGCGGCACCGCCGGGGGCGCGGGTCGTCGACACCGCCGCCCTGACGCTCGACGAGATCGTCGCCGAACTGGCGGCGGCGCACGCCGAGGGCCTCGAGGTGGCGCGCGTCCACTCCGGCGACCCCTCGCTCTACGGCGCGATCGGCGAGCAGATAAGGCGGCTGCGGGCGCTCGCGATTCCGTTCGACGTGACGCCGGGCGTGCCGGCTTTCGCGGCGGCGGCGGCGGCGCTCCAGTGCGAGCTGACCTTGCCGGGGGTGGCGCAGACGGTGATCCTCACCCGCACCGCGACCCGCAGCTCGCCGATGCCGGCGGGGGAGGCCCTCGCTCGCCTCGGCATCAGCGGCGCCACCTTGGCGATCCACCTGTCGATCGCCAATCTTGCCCGCATCGTGCGCGATTTGCTGCCGTGTTACGGCGCCGATTGCCCGGCCGTCGTAGCCTGCCGCGTCGGCTGGCCGGACGAGCTGTTGATCCGCGGCACGCTCGCCACGATCCGCCGGCAGGTGAAGGAAGCCGGGATCACCCGGACGGCGCTGATCCTGGTCGGCCGGGCGCTGGCCGGCGACGGCGCCGACAGCCGTCTCTACGCCCCCGACCACCACCATGTTCTGCGCCCCCGCCGCGCCTGACGCTGGCGGCGGGCATCGCTCAGCTTTGCGCGATGCGAGAAGCGGCGCGGCGCCGTTGTCGGCGCGATTCGACAAGCCGCAGGCTTTCGGCCTCGCGCTGCGGGCGGAACAGGCAGTCGCGGCCGCAGGGATGGTTGCGGCAATAGCCGGTTCCCGGCAGCCAGCCGCAATCCCTCGCCCAGCGCAGCGCATCGGGCTCGGCCGCGATGTCGGCGGCGCGCAGCGACGCTGATGTCGGCTTGTCGATGTTATCGTGCATGCGTCTGCATTTTGTCGCCGTACCGATTTTGATTCGATGACAACGGCTGCGCCATCCCCGGGCCTGACCCCGGTTTAGTACAAATCATGCCACCAAGGGCGGATCTGGACTGAATTGCCGGAAATTGACGCAAATGATGCGCAAATTCATCGTTAATGCGGCTGGCCGCGGCAAGCGGCCGCAACCGCCGGCGCCGCAACGATGAGCGTCCATCTCGCCAGCGTCGAGGAGGGCAGCGGGCCGCCGCTCGCCATCCTGCATGGGCTGTTCGGCTCGGGGCGCAACTGGGCGACGATCGCCGCCCGGCTGGCGACGCACCGGCGCGTGATCCGCCTCGACTTGCGCAACCATGGCGGCTCGGAGTGGGCCGACGGCATGGACTACGAGGCGCTGGCGGCCGATGTGCATGCGGCCTTGGCGGCGCTCGGCATCGCCCGCTTCGCGCTGCTCGGCCACAGCATGGGCGGCAAGGCGGCGATGGTCGAGGCGCTGGTCAACCCTGACGCGGTTGAGCGTCTCGTCGTCGTCGATATCGCGCCGGTGGCCTATGCGCCGCGGCATCTCGGCCATGTGGAAGCGATGCGCGACGTCGACCTGGCGACGGTCAGGCGCCGCAGCGACGCCGATCGGCAACTCGCCGCCGCCATTCCCGACCCGGCCGAGCGCGCCTTTCTGCTGCAGAACCTGGTGTTCGACACAGGAGTCGCCGAGGGCCGGCCGCGCTGGCGCGCCAATCTCGCCGCGATCGCGCAGGCGATGCCGGCGCTGACGGGCTTTCCGTCCTTTCCTGCGAGTGCGCGCTACGACGGCCCGGCGCTGTTCGTCGCCGGCGGCCGCTCGGATTACCTCCGCTCCGAACACGAGTCGGAAATCCGCCGGCGGTTCCCGGCGGCGCGGATTGCCCACATTGCGGAGGCGGGCCATTGGCTGCACGCCGAGCAGCCGCAGCAATTCCTCGACCTCGTCACGCGCTTTCTCGCCGGCGAGCGCTGAGGCTCAACTGGTTATCGCAGCAGCAGCGCCAGCGCGCTCAGCGCCGAGATGACGAGGACGCACAGCCGCGCCCGCTGGCGGTCGATTCGCCTGGCAATGAAGGGCGCCACGACGAGGCCGAGCGGCACTCCGGGCAGCAGCGCCAGGCCGAGCCCCGCTTGCCGCGTCCCGAAGACGCCGGCCGCGATCAGCGCCGTCAGCGACACCGCGCTGCCGGCTGCGAAGAAGGCGCACAAGGTAGCGCGCAGGCGGTCCGGCCGCTGGTGCTGCAAGACCAGTGCGATCGGCGGGCCCTGCACGCCGGCGAGCGTGCCGAGCACCCCCGAGGCGGTGCCGCCCACGACCAGCGCGACCCGTCCGGCCTCGATCTGCAACCCGGCAATGCTCAGCGCCAGCGCCGCCAGGATCAACAGCGCGAACAGCCACGAGAGGTCGATGCCGGCCAGCAGGCGCAGCGCAACCGCGCCGAGCGCACTGCCGACGGCAAAGCCGAGCAGCGAGACGACGAGAATACGGCCATCGACGGCATCGCGCTCGCGCCAGGCCACGGCGGCCGACAGCACCATGAGCGAGCACAGCATCGGACCCGGCACATAGGCGGGATCGAGCAATGCCAGGAGCGGCACGGCAAACAGCGCCATGCCCATGCCGGTCGACGCCTGCAAGGCGGCCCCGGCGGCGATGACGAGGATCGCCAGCGGCAGGATCACCGCCGGATCCCGCCGGTATCGCGGCTGGCGGTCAGGTGGCCGCGATCGCCGCCGCGACGCTGCGCAGGCTGGCCGCCTCCTCGAGCTGCAGCAGCAGGCGCCGCAGTCGCTCGACCTGTGGCGGCGGCAGCGCGCGGCCGGCGCAATTGGCAAATTTCCCGGTCAACGCCGCGGCCGGCAGCGGATCATCGGCGCCGCGCCCGAGCGCCGCGCCAATCCGGTGCGCGACGCTCCGGCCATCATCCAGCGTGATCCGGACTTCGGCGCCGAGCGCGTCGCCATCGGCGGCAAACGGCATCGCCTCGATGCGGCGCATCAGCCGACGCGTCGCGGTTTCGCGATACGCCCCGCCCTCGAAATCCTCAAGCACGATCCGCCCGTTCTGCAACGCCCGCGCCAGGCAGTATTGCACGCTGAACTTGGCGTCGAGCCCCGACTGCGGGTCGGGCCTGTCGGTATGCGCGAGGCGGCGCGGGTGTGTCAGCGACTCGATGCGCGCCACCTGGGCGGGCGCGATGTCGTGCTCGCGGCGCAGCCACAGGAGCGCGTCGATCGCCGGGTGGGTGCTGCCGCAGCACGGGTGCTGCTTGACCGCGAGGCCGGGGCTGACAATGTCGTAAGGCCGGCCCCAATCCTTGAGAATCGTCTCGGCATCGAACGTGCCGGCGCCGTTGAAGACCCAGAGGAACCCCTGCTTGTGCTCGAGCGCCGCCGGGTTGGCGGTAAAGCCGTCCCGCGCCAGCATCGCCGCGAAGAGGCCGTTCCTCGCCGTGTGGCCGACATGCAGCGGCTTTGTCATCGTGCCGAAATTGGCCTTGATGCCAGACGCCAGCGAGGCGGCGACGGCCAGCGCCTGCGCGGTCTGCGCCGCGTCGAGCCGCATCAGATGGCAACAGGCGGCGGTCGCGCCAAAGACGCCGAGGGTCGCCGTCGGATGCCAGCCCTTCTCGTAATGATGCTGGTTGACGCCGCGCCCAAGCCGCGCCTCGGTCTCGAAGCCGGCAACGTACGCCGTGATGAAATCACGCCCGCCAATCGGTTTCTCTGGGCAGTCCAACAGCTCGCCGAGCGCAAACAGCGCCGGCAATATCGGCGCCGACGGGTGACCGCCCAATGAATTGCTGACATCGTCGAAATCGAGCGCATGCGCCGCGGTGCCGTTGACGAGCGCCGCGTCGAGCGGCCCGGTGCGCCGGTTGCTGCCGAAGATCAGGCACCCGCCGCCGCCGGCGCTCGCCAGCACCCGCTCGACGATCTGCGAACACTCTTCATGTGCGCCGGCCAGCGTCACCCCGACCGTGTCAAGCACCGCCATCTTCGCCGCCCGCACCGCCTCCGGCGGCAGCTCGGCATAGGTGATGGCCGCGATGCGTTCTGCGATGGCCGCGATAAGAGTCACCGGTGTCGACCCTCAAGGAGTGCCGTCGATAGTGCCGTCCTCACTGCGCCGCCTGCTGCGGCTCTGCGGCGAAGATGATCGACAGAATAAGCTCGCGCTTGGTCGAGGCGTGCTGGATGTCATAGCCCACCGGATCGCCGTCCCCGCCCAAGGTCCAGATTGACGTCCGGTTCGATCTCCCGCGTTCGTTTCGCCGGCAGGGGCCGAACCTCGATATAGAGGCTGTCCGTGGAGTTATCGTAGGAAAGCCTCATTGACATCCTATGCGACCTCGAAGAGGCCCGCGGCGCCCATGCCGCCGCCGATGCACATCGTGCAGACGACGAGCTTCGCGCCGCGGCGCTTTCCCTCGATCAGGGCGTGGCCGACCATGCGGGCGCCGGACATGCCGTAGGGATGGCCGATCGAGATCGCGCCGCCGTTGACGTTGAGCTTGTCGTGGGGGATGCCGAGGCGGTCGCGGCAATAGACGACCTGGCAGGCGAACGCCTCGTTCAATTCCCACAGATCGATGTCGTCGATCTTGAGGCCGTGCTTTTCGAGAAGTTTCGGCACCGCGAAGACCGGCCCGATCCCCATCTCGTCGGGGGCGCAGCCGGCGACCGCGATGCCGCAATAGATGCCGAGCGGCGACAGGCCGCGGCGCTCGGCCTCCGTCCCCTCCATCAAAACTGCCGCCGAGGCGCCGTCGGACAATTGCGAGGCGTTACCGGCGGTGATGAATTTTCCTTCCCTGATGCGCTGGCCGTCCTTGAACACCGGCTTCAGCGCGGCAAGGCCTTCCGACGAGGTGTCCGGCCGGTTGCCTTCGTCCTTGTCGAGTGTCACGGAGCGGCTCGACTTCTCGCCGCTGTTGCGGTCGACGACGCTCATCACCGACGGCAGGGGAACAATCTCGTCGTCGAAGCGGCCGGCCTGCTGCGCGGCGGCGGTGCGCTGCTGCGAGCGCAGCGCGTATTCGTCCTGCGCCTCGCGCGAAACCTTGTAGCGCTCGGCGACGATCTCGGCGGTCTCGATCATCGTCATGTAGAGCGCCGGGATCGTGCGCATCAATTCCGGGTCGTCGCCGCGAGTGCGGACCATCTTGTCGCCCTGCACGAACGACACCGACTCGACGCCGCCGCCGACCGCGATCTGCATGCCGTCGTCGATGATCTCCTTGGCCGCCGTAGCGATCGCCATCATCCCCGAGGAGCACTGCCGGTCGATCGACATCGCCGGGACGCTGTCCGGCAACCCCGCCCTGAGCGCGCTCGGGCGGGCGACGTTGAAGCCCTGCGCCCCCTGCTGGATCGCTGCGCCGATGATAACGTCGTCGATCTCGGCCGGGGCTATTCCGGCGCGCTTGACGGCTTCCGCGATGGCATGCCCGGCCAGGGCCTGCGGCTGCGTCTCGTTGAAGGCGCCGCGAAAGGCGCGCCCGATCGGGGTGCGGGCGGTCGACACGATGACGGCTTGGCGCATGAGAGACTCCTTCGGCATTAGGGCGGCGGCATTAGGGCGGCGGCATTAGGGCTGGCGAGACTACCACGATCGGCGGGGCACGGCAGAGCTTTGGACGCGGAAGGCGTGCCCCGCCGAGCGCGGAATTTTCCGGTTTCTCTGTGCCGATCTGGGTCCACGTGACCGCCCGTCACACGGGCCGAGGGCAGTCGCCTCTGGTGCTGTTGCGCTGCAATCGCGATTGTTGTCAGCACTGTCTGGCGGTGGTGGGCGCGACAGGGATTGAACCTGTGACCCCACCCGTGTGAAGGGTGTGCTCTCCCGCTGAGCTACGCGCCCTGACCAGGCAACGCCGGCCGGCACCGCGCATTTAGGTGGCTGCGCCAAAATGTGTCAAGGCGGGGTTCGACCGAGGATCTGGACGGCGGCCGCGGGTTTTGCCACGATCGCGCATGGGCAAGATGTTGCGTGTCGCGCTTGCATCCGGGGTGGCCGCGCTGGCCTTGGCGGTGTTCGCGCTGGCGCCGGTGCGATCGGCAGCGCGGGCGGACCAGATGACGCTGCGCCTCGAGGTCTATGGCCTGATGGGCCTGCACGTGCTGACCCTGCACAGCGCGATCGAGGAGACCGGCGGGCGCTACGCGATCACCACCGACTACGCGACGCGCGGCGTTGCCGGGCTGCTCGTCGATCTGGCGACGAAAGCGCAGGTAGAGGGGCGCCTCGGCAACCCGGCGGTGCGGCCGATTTCGTTCCGCCGCGATACGCGGCGCAACGGCGAGGCCCGCCACGAAAAGGTCGATTACGGCCCGGACGGCTCGGTCGACGGCAGCTCGACGCCGCCGCCGCCGACGCCGGTGCCGGCGACTGCGGCGCGTGGCACCGTCGACAACCTGACCGCCTATTTCATGCTCGAGCGCCAGCTTGCCCGTACCGGCAGCTGCGCCTTATCGGTGCCGGTCTTCGACGGCCGCTACCGCTACGACCTCTATTTCACCGATGCCGGGCATAAGAAGCTGTCATCGGTGGCGGGCCAGGATTTCAGCGGCGATACGATCGCCTGCCACATGCAGCGGCGCGACGTGTCAACCCTCTCCGAGCCGGAACAAAACGAGGGCGCGAAGCAGGGCACCATCTGGTACGCGAAGCTGCTGCCTGGCGATGCGATGGTGCCGGTGCGGATGCAGATGGAAGCGCAGATCGGGGTCGTCGACGGCTACCTGGCCGAAGTGCACGGCAAGGGCGTCAATCTGAAGCTCATGGAATGAGCTGCAGCTGCGCCAGCGCCTGCGGCAGGTCGGCGAAGCGGTCAAGGACGCGCGCCGCCCCGAGGCTGGCCGGCGCCGCCCGGGCATAGCCATAGCTCATCAGAATGACCGGCACGCCAGCGGCGTGGCCCACCTTGGCGTCGTTCTCGCTGTCGCCGACCATCGCAGCGCGCTCGGCGTCGCCCTGCAATTCGTCGAGCAGGGCGAGGAGATGCCGCGGATCGGGCTTCTTGACATCGTAGCGGTCGCCGCCAGCCACCGCATCGATCAGCGGCATCAAGTCGAGCCCCTGCAGCACCGTCAGCGCCGCCTGCTGCGGCTTGTTGGTGCACACGGCGGTGCGGTAGCCGCCCCGGCGCAACGCCAGCAGCGTCTCGCGCACGCCTGGGTAGGGCCGCGTCAGGACCGTGGCGTTGGCCTCGTAAATCTCGAGGTAGCGCGGCACGGCAGATGCCGCGTCGGCCGGGGTGCCGCCGCGGGCAGCAAAGCCGCGCGCCACCAGCGCCGGCACGCCGTCGCCGACCATCGGCGCCACCTCGGCGCGCGACAGCGCACCATAGCCGCGCTCGCGCAGCACCGCGTTTAGGGCGCTCGTCAGGTCCGGCACGCTGTCGACCAATGTGCCGTCGAGATCGAACAACAAAACAATATCGGCCATCGCCGCAACTTTGCGCTTCGCCGGTCATACTGCGCAATAATCTGTGTGTTGGCATGACCGCCGGCGCGTGCAACCTTGCCTCCTGTGATCGTGTTTCGTTCCCATGAGCGCTGACATCTCCACGATGAGCCAAACCCGCTTCGCCGCCATCATCCTCGCCGCCGGCGAGGGCACCCGCCTCAAATCGACCCATCCCAAGGTGTCGCACGAGATCGCCGGGCTGCCGATGATTCGCCATGTGCTGGAGGCCGTGCGGCCGCTTGAGCCGAGCGAGATCGTTGTCGTCCTCGGGCAGAGCATGGGTGGGCTCGCCCGCCTCGTGGGCCCCGCCCGCAGCGTGATCCAATCGCCGCCGCGCGGCACCGGCGACGCGGTGCGCGTCGCGTTGCCGGCACTCGCCGACCGGCTCGACGCGCTTTCCGACGTGCTGGTGCTGTTCGGCGACACGCCCTTGTTGCGCAGCGAGACGATCGGGGCGTTGCTGGCGGCGCGCCGGGCGGCGCCCTCAACCGCGGTCGCGGTCGCCGGGATGCGCCCCGCCGACCCGGCTGCCTATGGCCGCCTCGTGCTCGGCGCCGACGGCTCGCTGCTGCGCATAGTCGAGGCGCGTGACGCCAACGCCGACGAGCAGGCGATCGGGCTGTGCAACAGCGGGATCATGGCGATCGCGGCGGCGCACGCGCGCGGCCTGGTGGACCGAATCGGCAACGACAACGCCAAGCGCGAATTCTACCTGACCGACACCGTCGCCATCGCGCGCAGCCAGGGCCTCGGCGCCGCCGTCGTCGAATTGCCGGCCGAGGAACTGCTCGGCGTCAACACGCGTGCCGAGCTCGCCGCCGCCGAGGCGCTGATGCAGCAGCGGCTGCGGACGCGCGCGATGGCGGATGGGGCGACGCTGGTGGCGCCGGAGACCGTGTTCCTGTGCGCCGACACGCGGCTCGGTCGCGACGTCGTCGTCGAGCCGCATGTCGTCTTCGGCCCCGGCGTGTCGGTCGCCGAGGGTTCCCGCATCCGCTCATTCTGCCACATCGAGGGCGCCGAGATCGCCTCGGGCGCGATCGTCGGGCCGTTCGCGCGGCTGCGGCCCGGCGCCGTGCTGGAAAGCGACGTGCATGTCGGCAATTTTGTCGAGGTCAAGGCGTCGCGCCTCGGGATCGGCGTCAAGGCGAGCCACCTCTCCTATCTCGGCGACAGCGACATCGGCGCCGGTACCAACATCGGCGCCGGCACGATCACCTGCAATTACGACGGCTTTAACAAACACCGGACAATCATCGGCGAGCGGGTGTTCATCGGCTCGGATACCGCGCTGGTGGCGCCGGTCAGCGTCGGCGACGGCGCCTATGTCGCGACCGGCAGCGTCGTCACCTCGGACGTCCCGGCAGACGCGTTGACGATCGCCCGCGCCCGCCAAGTCGACAAGCCGGGGCGCGCCGCTGCGCTGAGGGCCCGGCTGAAGCAGGAGAAGGGTTGATGTGCGGCATCATCGGGATCATCGCGAAGCAGCCGGTGGCGCGCGAGCTGATCGAGGGGCTGCGGCGGCTCGAATATCGCGGCTACGACTCGGCCGGCGTCGCGACATTGATTGACGGGCATATCGAGCGGCGCCGCGCCGAGGGCAAGCTCGGCAATCTCGCCGCCCGCCTCGACAAGGAGCCGGTGCACGGCACGATCGGCATCGGCCACACGCGCTGGGCGACGCACGGCCAGCCGACGGAGGGCAACGCGCATCCGATCGCGACCGACCGGGTAGCGGTCGTCCACAACGGCATCATCGAGAATTTCCAGGCGCTGAAGCGCGAGCTGGTCGGCCTCGGCCACCGCTTCCACACCGAGACCGACACCGAGGCGGTGGCGATCCTAGCGACGCACTACCTGACGCAGGGGATGACGCCGGCGCAGGCGGTGGCAAAGACGCTGGCGCGGCTCGAAGGCGCCTTCGCGCTGGTCTTCCTGTTCGCCGGCGAGCACGACCTCTTGATCTGCGCCCGCCGCGGCAGCCCGCTGGCTATCGGCTATGGCGACGGCGAGATGTTCATCGGCTCGGATTCGCTGGCATTGGCCCCGCTGACCCGCCGCATCACCTATCTCGAAGAGGGCGACTGGGCGGTCGTCACCTCGCATGAGGTGGCGATCTTCGACCGCGACAACCGCAAGGTTGCCCGGCCGGTGCGCGAGACGGCGCTGTCGGGGGCGCTGATCGGCAAGGGCAACTATCGCCATTTCATGCAGAAGGAGATCTTCGAGCAGCCGGCGGTGATCGGCGACACGCTGCATGCGCTGATCAACCCGGCCAGCCGCAGCGTGCATCTGCCCGACCTGCCGTTCGCGCTCGGCGATATCGGCAGGATCACGACCGTCGCCTGCGGCACCGCCCACCATGCCGGTATGATCGCCAAGTACTGGCTGGAGAAGTTCGCTCGCATCCCGGTCGAATCCGACATCGCCTCGGAGTTTCGCTACCGCGCGCCGGCGATGCCGAAGGACGGCGCCGCGCTCGTCATCTCGCAATCGGGGGAAACCGCCGACACGCTGGCGGCATTGCGCTATTGCCGCGAGGCGGGGCAGAAGATCATCGCGATCGTCAACCAGCCGGAAAGCACGATCGCGCGCGAGGCGGACGTGATCCTGCCGACATTGGCGGGACCGGAGATCGGCGTCGCCTCGACCAAGGCGTTCACGACGCAGCTCGCGGTGCTGGCGGCCTTCACGGTCGCGATGGCGCGGGCGCGCGGAACGATCGACTCCGATCGCGAGGCGGCGCTGGCCGGGCAGCTTGCGGAGATCCCGTCGCGCGCCAGCGAGGTGTTGAACCACGACGAGCGGCTGCGAGAGATTGCCGAAGAGGTGGCGCAGGCGCGCGATGTGCTTTATCTCGGCCGCGGCACTGCCTATCCGCTGGCGCTCGAAGGCGCGCTCAAGCTGAAGGAGATCTCCTACATCCACGCCGAAGGCTATGCCGCCGGCGAGATGAAGCACGGGCCGATCGCGCTGATCGACGACAACGTGCCGGTGATCGTCCTGGCCCCGCCGGACGAGTTGTTCGAGAAGACGCTGTCCAACGTCGAAGAGACGATGGCACGCGGCGGCCGCGTCATCCTGATCTCGGACGCGGCCGGCGTGGCGCGGCTCGAGAGCCGTCTCGCCTTCGGCATCGCGGTGCCCAGTTGCTCGCCGTTCGTCGCCCCGCTGCTCTACGCGATCCCGATCCAGCTGCTCGCCTACCACGTCGCGGTGCTGAAAGGCACCGACGTCGACCAGCCGCGCAACCTCGCGAAAAGCGTAACGGTGGAGTAGTCCTCTGTCATACCGGCGACCGCCGGTATCCGCGCCTTCCCAATCGGGACATCAGAGCCAACACGCCAAACTCGTCATCGCCCAGGCGTGATGCGGGGATCCGTTTCAGCCGCGCCGAAATGCCTGGCATACACGCGTGGTTCGACCGGCCGCGCTCAGGCGAGGGCGGCGTCGAGCACCATTTGCGCCGCCTTCTCGCCGATCATGATCGAGGGCGCATTGGTGTTGCCGGAGGTGAGAGTCGGCATGATCGAGGCGTCGGCCACCCGCAGCCCGGCAATGCCATGCACCCGCAGCTGCGGGTCGACGACGGCCATCGGGTCGGTTCCCATCTTGCAGGTGCCGACCGGGTGATAGGTCGTCTCGGCCGCCCGCTTCACCCAGTCGATGATCGCGTCGTCGGTGGTCCGCTCGGCGCCCGGCGCGGCCTCGGTCAGCTGCAACGGCATCATAGCCGGCGCATTCATGATGGCGCGCGCGATGCGGATCGCCTTCACGGTCAGCTCCGCATCCGGCGGCGTTGACAGGAAGTTGAAGTTGATCGCCGGCGGCCGCCGCGGCTCGGCCGAGATGATGTGGATGTGCCCCTTGCTCTCCGGCCGCATCGGATGCGCGTAGCAGGTGAAGCCCGACTGTTTCGCGATGCGCGGCCCCTTGGGGCCCGGCTCGGTCAGCATCGGGACCCAGCCGAGCAGCAGGTCGGGCGCTTCCAGCCCCTCGCGCGAACACACGAAGGCGCGCATCGGCGCCCCGACGCTCGCCAGGAAGCCCTTGCGGAATAGCGCATACCGCATCGCCTGGTGAACCATGCCGAGACCGCGGGCGCGGTCGTTGAAGGTGACCCCCTTCCTGCCGACCAGCCAGCGCGTCCGCGGCGCGTAATGGTCGCGCAAATTCTCGCCGACTCCCGGCAGCCCGTGGCGGACCTCGATGCCGAGGCCGCGCAGGCGCTCCGGCTGGCCGATGCCGGACAGTTCGAGCAATTGCGGCGAGTTGATCGTGCCGCCGCAGACGATGACCTCGCGCGTCGCCGCCGCCTCGCGCGGCTCGCTGCCGACCGAATAGCGGATGCCGGTGCAGCGCCGGCCGTCGAGCACCAGCGCTTCGGCCAATGCCCCGGTTTCGATGCGCAGGTTCCGGCGCGTGCGGATCGGATCGAGGTAGCAGCGCGCGGTGCTCATGCGGCGGCCTCCGGCGATCGTCGCCTGGCTCATCGCGATGCCTTCCTGGCTGGCGCCGTTGTAGTCGGGGTTGTGCGGGATTCCGACCTCGCCGGCTGCCTTGATCAGCGCCTGGAAGAATGGCTCGGTCGGCGGCGGGTTGGTGACGCGCAGCGGCCCCTCGCGGCCGCGGTAGGTCTCGTCGCCGTCGCCGGCGTAGCTCTCCATGCGCTTGAAGAAGGGCAGCACCTCGGCGTAGCTCCAGCCGCGGTTGCCCATCTGCGCCCAAGTGTCGAAATCTTGCGCCTGGCCGCGCACGAAGGCCATGCCGTTGATCGCGCTGGAGCCGCCCAGCAGCTTACCGCGCGGGACGGGGATGCGGCGGCCGCTGGTATTGGCTTCGGGCTCCGACGAATAGAGCCAGTTGGCGGCCGGGTTGGTGATCAGCCGGGCCGAGCCGACCGGGATGAACGACCACGGATGGCTCGGCGCCCCGGCTTCGAGCAGCAAGACCTTGTGGCGCGGGTCGGCCGACAGCCGGTGCGCCACCGCCGCCCCGGCCGATCCGGCGCCGACAACGATGAAATCATAGTTATCCATGTGATTCAGCCAGCCAAGCGATGCCCGGCGCATCCTGCTATGGCGGGAACGGCCCTGTCGACTGATGCTGTCGAGACGCCGCATTGCAATGCCGCCGCGGATCGGGCGATCCTGCGGCGGCAAAGGGAGAGCGGCATGAACGAACCCGTCGACGTGCTGATCATCGGCGCCGGCGCCTCCGGCGCGGCGGTGGCGTGGAGCCTTGCCGAGACGAAAATGCACATCCTCTGCCTCGAACAGGGCGGCTGGATGAACCCGGCCGCCTATCCGAGCACCGGCCGCGACTGGGAGGCGCGCTTTTTTGGCGACTTCTCGCCGAGCCCCAACATCCGCGCGCGTCCCGAGGACTATCCGATCAACGACGACAACTCGCCGATCAAGATCGTCAACTTCAACGGCGTCGGCGGCGGCACGGTCATGTACACCGCGCACTTCCCGCGTCTGCACCCGTCCGACTTCCGCCTGAAGACACTCGACGGCGTCGCCGACGATTGGCCCGTTGATTACGACGCGCTGGCGCCGTTCTTCGACGAGAACGACCGCATGATGGGCGTGTCGGGGCTGGCCGGCGATCCCGGCGTGCCGCCGCGCAATCCGCCGATGCCGCCGCTGCCGCTCGGGCGGTCGGGCGCGATCATGGCGCAGGCGATGAACCGGCTCGGCTGGCATTGGTGGCCGTCGGACACGACCGTCGCGACGGTCGATTACGAGGGGCGGGGCCGCTGCATCAATCTCGGGCATTGCACGCCGGGCTGCGCCCAGGGCGCCAAGGCCAGCACCGACATCACCTACTGGCCGGCGGCAATGCGGGCCGGCGTCGAATTGCGCACGCATTGCCGGGTGCGCGAGATCCTGACCGAAGCTCACGGCATGGCTTCCGGCGTCGTCTATTACGATGCGGACGGCAAGGAGCAGTTTCAGCCGGCGCATGTCGTCATCCTGGCGTGCAACGGCGTCGGCACGCCGCGACTGCTGCTGAATTCCGTTTCCGGCCGGTTTCCGAACGGCCTTGCCAATTCGAGCGGCCTCGTCGGCAAGAACCTGATGCTGCACCCCTACGCCCAGGTCTACGGCTATGTCGCCGAGCCGACCGACAGCAACCGCGCGCCGCCGACCTGCCTGTGGAGCAAGGAGTTCTATGAGACCGACCGCTCGCGCGGGTTTGTGCGCGGCTACACCTTCCAGTTCAACCGCGGCGTCGGCCCGATCATGGAAGCCGTCCAGAGCGAGGCGAGGGGCCTCCTACCGTGGGGCGCCGGCCATCACGCAGCGTTTCGCCGCCTCAACGGGCATCGTGTCGGACTGTCGGCGATCTGCGAGGACCTCCCCGAGGAACACAACCGGGTGACGCTCGACCCGGTCTTGACCGACGCCAGCGGCATCCCAGCGCCGCGGATCGACTACCAGATCGGCGACAACACGGCGCGCATGATGGCGCACGGCATTGCCCGCGCGAAGGAGGTCCTGGCCGCCGCCGGAGCGGACGAGATCTGCGTCAACAGCCCGATCCTCTATGGCGGCTGGCATCTACTCGGCACCGCCCGCATGGGCGCCGACCCGGAGCGCGCGGTGGTCAACGAGTGGGGGCGCACGCACGAGGTGAAGAACCTCTTCATCGTCGACGGGAGCCTGTTCGTCACCTCGGGAGGCGTCAATCCAACCTCGACCATCCAGGCGCTGGCGCTTTACGTCGCCGACCAGATGAAGCAGCGCCTGGCCAACTTGTTCGATTGAGGGCAGCGATGACAGACCATCAGCTCACGCCGGCCCAGCGCGACGATCTGCGCCTGCTCGCCGGCATCATCATTCCGGCCAGCCGCGAATTCGACGTGCCGGGCGCCGACGATCCGGCGATCCAGGCCGACCTGCTGGCGACTCTAGGCCGCGACGCCGCCTCGGTTCGCGACGCGCTGGCGATGCTGGCGCGCCTCGCCGGCGGCGCCTTCGCCCAACTCGATCCGGCGCGGCGGGAGGCGGTGGCGATGGAATTGCGGGCGGAGGGTGGCCCAGCCGTCGCGGCGGCGACGCGGGTCGTCCTGCAATGCTATTACCGCGACGATCGCGTCGTTCGCTCGCTGGGGCTGGAGCCGCGGCCGCCATATCCGCAGGGCCATGTACTCGAAGACGGCGACTGGTCCCTGCTCGACCCGGTGCGCGCCCGCGCGCCCTTCTGGCGGCGAGCGTAACCGGTCGCCTACTCCCTCCCCTCGAGGGGCCTTTCACATAATCGTTGTCATTCCGGGGTGCAGCCGAAGGCTGCGAACCCGGAACCCAATGAACACTGGCCTCTGGAATATGGATTGCGGGTTCGCCGCGGAGCCTGTCCTCGGGCCGCGCGAAGCGCGGACCCGGGGGCAGCGCCCCGGAATGACGAATCTTGTGCAAAGCCCTCTAATAGAGGCGGGCTTTTGCCGTCGGCGCCGCCCGCGCGAAATCGCGGAACTCGGCGCAGCGCTCTCCGTTCTCGGAACCACTACCGAGGCGCGAGGGTGATGAAATCGGTCCGCGGCGTTGTCACGGCGGTCCAGGAAGGACGTTTTCGGCTGGTCGCCGAGGACGGCAAGGTGCTGTCCTTCGTGCTGTCGCACCGCGCCGCCGCTGAGCCGCAGGATCTGCCGCAGCTGCAGGAAGGCGCCGCCCGCGTGCGCGTCCAATACAGCGACGCGCCGCACCTGATTGCCGCCGTCGCGCACCGTATCGAGATCGAGGAGAAGCGAGCGTGAAGTTGAAGCAGAGCGTGGGCAAGCGCGTCACCGGGTTCGTGCGCGATTGGTCGCTGCCGCGCCAGATGGCCGGCCAGGACCCTAGTCGCGAGGCCGCCAAGAGCACGACATCGCGGCGTCTGCGGCCGCGGCTCGAAGATGCCGACAAGATCGGCACCAGCATCTGCCCGTTCTGCGCCGTCGGCTGCGCCCAGCTCGTCTATGCCAAGAACGGCAAGCCGATCCAGATCGAGGGCGACCCGCGCAGCCCGATCAACCAGGGGACGCTGTGCCCCAAGGGCGCCGCGACCTTGAGCCTGCTCGCATCGCCGACCCGGCTCGGCGTCGTGAAATACCGCGCGCCTTATTCGGATCATTGGGAGGAGCGGCCGCTCGACTGGGCGATGGACCGCATCGCGCTCCTAGCCAAGCGGACGCGCGACGAGACCTTCGTGCGGGCATTGCCCGACGGCACTGCTGTCAATCACACGCTGGCGCTGGCCTCGCTCGGCGGCGCGACGCTGGACAACGAGGAGAATTACCTCCTCAAGAAACTGTTCAGCGGCGGCCTCGGCATGGTGTGGATCGAAAACCAGGCCCGAGTATGACACAGCTCGTCGGTGCCTAGTTTAGGTGCCTCGTACGGGCGTGGAGCAGCAACCTTAGCCGAGTGGGACATCGCCAATTCGGACTGCATCCTGGTGATGGGGTCCAACATGGCGGAGAACCATCCGGTCGCCTTCCGCTTCGCGTTGCAGGCGAAGGAAAAGGGCGCAACCTTGATCCATGCCGACCCGCGCTTCACCCGAACTTCGGCAATGTGCGACATCTATGCGCCGGTGCGGGCGGGATCGGACATCGCCTTCCTCGGCGGCGTCATCAACTACCTCCTCGAATACGATTTGTGGTTCAAGGACTACGCGCTCGCCTACACCAATCTATCGACGATCATCGACGAACGCTTCCGCGATACCAGCGAGCTGGACGGCCGCTTCTCCGGCTTCGACGAGAAGAGCCGGTCGTACAAGTACGATTCCTGGCAGTACCGCGGCGAGGTCGTGCCGTCGACCCTGGCCGAGCACTACGTCAACACCACAGAGTCGTTCGCCGAAAAAACGAAGCCGATGGAGAAGGGCCCGCCGCCCAGCGATCCGAGCCTGCAGCATCCCTACTGCATCTACCAGATCCTGAAGCGGCATTACGCGGCCTATACGCCGGAGATGGTCGAACGGGCGACCGGCTGCCCGCGCGACGTCTTTATCAAGGTGGCCGAGGCGCTGGCGCGCAACTCCGGGCGCGAGCGCACCGGCGCGATCTGCTATGCGGTCGGCTGGACGCACCATACGACCGGCGTCCAGATGATCCGCGCGGCCGCCATCATCCAAGGCCTCCTCGGCAATGTCGGGAGGCCCGGCGGCGGCATCCTGGCACTGCGCGGCCACTGCAGCATCCAGGGCTCGACCGACATCCCGACCCTCTACAACATGCTGCCGACCTACCTGCCGCAGCCGCATGCCTTCAAGCCGCACACGACGCTGAAGGAATATCTCGAGAACGAGACCAATCCGACGGGCTGGTGGCACAACTTCCCGAAATACGCGGTGAGCCTCTTCAAGGCTTGGTACGGCGAGGCGGCCACTCCCGAGAACGAGTTCGGCTACGGCTGGCTGCCGCGCATCGTCGGCGACCACTCGCAATTGCCGATGACGCTGGCGGTGCGCGACGGCACGATCCGCGGCCTGTTCGTGATCGGCCAGAACCCGGCGGTCGGCGGCCACAACGCGCGCATGGTGCAGCGCGGCCTCGCCGAGTTGGAATGGCTGGTCGTGCGCGACACCGACGAGAGCGAGACCGCGTCGTTCTGGTATGCCGGACGGCCGGTGCGCGACGGCCAGATCGCAACACGCGACATCGCCACCGAGGTGTTCCTGATGCCGGGCGCGCTGGCGGCCGAGAAGGCCGGCAGCTTCACCAACACGCACCGGCTGGTGCAATGGCACGACAAGATCGTCGAGGCGCCGGGCGACAGCCGCTCGGAGAGCTGGTTCGCCTTCCAGCTCGGCCGCCGCCTCAAGGCGCTCTACGCCCATAGCGACGACCCCAAGGATGCGGCGATCAAGGCACTGACCTGGGACTACCCGGTGGCGGACGAAAAGGGCGAGCCGGATGTCGAGGCGGTGCTGCGGGAGATGAACGGCTACAGCGTCGCCGACCGGAAGCAGCTCGGCAGCTTCCAGGAGCTGAAGGACGACGGCAGCACCGCCTGCGGTGCCTGGCTCTACAGCGGCGTCTTTCCCGGCGAGAACGACAACCGTGCTCGCTCGCGCCGGCCGGACGGCCCGGACGGGCCGGGAACGCATCTCGCCTGGGCCTGGGCGTGGCCGGCCAATCGCCGCAACATGTACAACCGCGCCTCCGCCGACCCCGACGGCAAACCGTGGTCCGAGCGCAAGCGGCTGCTCTATTGGGACGCCGCGGAGCGCAAATGGGCCGGGCCCGACATTCCCGATTTCGAGCCGACCAAGCCGCCTGACTACCGTCCGGATTGGAGCCGCGAGCCCGCAGGGATGGAGGCGCTCGGCGGCGACTGCCCGTTCATCATGATCGCCGACGGCAAGCTCTCGATCTTCACGCCGTCGGGATTGAAGGATGCGCCATTGCCGGCGCACTACGAACCCGTCGAGTCGCCGGTGACGAACCCGTTTTACCGGCAGCAGCAAAACCCGGTCGCGAAGATCTGGGAGCGCGCCGACAACCGCCTGCACAAGGTGGCCGACCCGCGCTTCCCCTACGCGCTGACGACCTACCGGCTGACCGAGCACCATGCGGGCGCGCTGCCGACTCGGACGATACCGCTGACCGCCGAATTGCAGCCGGAAGGGTTTGCCGAGATCGCGCCGGAACTCGCCGCCGAACTCGGGATCGCCAACCTCGACTGGGTGACGCTGTCGACGGCGCGCGGCGAGGTTTCGGTCAAGGCGCTGGTGACGGACCGGCTGCGGCCGCTGCGGCTCGACGGGGCAACCGTGCATCAAGTCGGGATCGTCTGGCATTTCGGCTGGGAAGGCTTCGCCACCGGCGATATCGCCAACATCCTGACGAGCGTCGTCGGCGATCCCAACACCAGCATGCACGAAGCCAAGGCACTGACGTGCAACCTGCGTCGCGGCCGGAGGATGGAAGCATGATCCGCCCTCCGTCCCAGCCACGGAGGCGCTGATGCCGGCCAATCCGATCCATCCGCGCGCTCTGGACTATCCGGGGTCGTTCCTCGACCGCCCGATCGCCGACGAAGCGGAGCTGACCACCAGCGTGCAGATCGAGCCGGGGCGGCGCTACGGCTTTTTCACCGACACGACGCTGTGCATCGGCTGCAAGGCATGCGAGGTCGCCTGCAAGGAATGGAACCTACTGCCGGCCGACGATCTCGGGTTGCGCGGCACTAGCTACGACAACACCGGCGACCTCGGCGCCACGACGTGGCGGCACGTCCATTTCATCGAGCACATCGCCGAACCGGACGGCAGCCGCGCCACGACGATGCCCGCGTTCCAGAGCCACTGGCTGATGATGAGCGATGTATGCAAGCACTGCTCGCCGGCGCCGTGCCTCGAAGCCTGCCCGACCGGCGCCATCTTCCGCACCGAATTCGACACCGTCGTCGTGCAGCAGGACATCTGCAACGGATGCGGCTATTGCATGCCGGCCTGCCCGTTCGGCGTCGTCGAGGTCGCGCTCGAAGACGGCAAGGCGCACAAATGCACGCTGTGCTATGACCGGCTGAAGGGTGGGTTCGAGCCGGCCTGCGCCAAGGCCTGCCCGACCGATTCGATCCGCTTTGGAGAGCTCGACGCGCTCCACGCCAGGGCCGCCGAGCGCGTCGGCTTCCTGCACGAGCAGGGGGTGCAGAGCGCCTATCTCTACGGTACGCCGGACGGCCCGGGACACGCCGGCGGCTTGCATGAGCTGAACGCGTTCTTCCTGCTAACGGCGCCGCCGGAAACCTACAACCTGCCGCAGGCCCCGACGCGTCCGGCCGATCGCACCGCCCCCGGTCTCGCCGCCGGGCTCGCGACGGTGGCGGGGCTCGCCGCGGTCGCGGCCGGGTTCCTGGCGATGGCGAAAGGCGGCCGCGGATGAGCGAGGTTCAGGCGCGGACATCGGCCGGCGCGGCGGCGGCGCACCTCCCGCGGGGCAGCGAGATCGTCAAACCGCGGAAGCCCGCGACCGAGGCGGCGATCCCGACCTATTACGACCAGCCGGCGCTGAAGCCGACCTTCTACGGCTGGAAGGTGTCGGCGTACATCTTTGTCGGCGGGCTGGCCGGCTCGGCGCAGATAATCGCGACACTGGCCGATCTCGTCGATCGCGACCGCTTCGCCGAAATCGTCCGCAACGGCCGCTACGTAGCGCTGGCGGGCGCGGTGGTCGGCGCACCGCTGTTGATCCTCGACCTGCACACGCCAACGCGCTTCTACAACATGCTGCGCATTTTCCGCCCGACCTCGCCGATGTCGATCGGCAGCTACGTTCTGGTCGGCTTCGGGGCGCTCAGCGCGCTGCTCGCGGGTGCGCAGTTGATGCAAGACCGCGGCGCGCAAAATCCTGCCGTCGAGACGGCGGCGACGGCGGTGCAGGTGCCAGCAGCCCTGCTCGGGGCGGCGATGAGCACCTACACCGGGGCCCTGCTCGGCGCCACCAGCACCCCGCTTTGGGCCGCCGCACCGTTGACCTTGCCGGCGCTGTTCGGCGCCGCCTCGATGAGTTCCGCGACGGCAGCCCTCTCCCTTGTCGGGGCGGGGGAGGCGGCGGCGCCGGCGCTCGAAAGGCTGGAGGGCGTCGCGAGCGCCGCCGAGATCGTCCTGTCGGCGCTGCTGCAGCGCCGGATCCGGGCCGCCGGCGTCAAGACCGCGATCGGCCTGTGGCCGGTCATGCTCCTCGCCGCGGCGCCGGTGCTGAAGGCGCTGCCGCTGCCCAGCTTACCGCCCCGCCCCAGCCGGCCCGGTCCGAATTGGCTGCCGGTTGCGGTGCTGGCGGGGAGCCTTTTGTTGCGCCATTTGGTGCTGCAGGCCGGCAATCGGTCGGCGCGCCGCCCGCGCGACCATTTCCGCGTCGCGAGGCGGCGATGAAGCGGAGCGATGTCGAGGCTGCCGTCGCCGCCGTGGATCACGCGCTGCGCGAGGATGCGGACCACGCCTACGACGATCTGGCCAACGCCGTGCGTCACGTCGTCCGGCTGCGCGACGGCCTGATCGGGGAACAGCGACAGGGGAACGGCGTCGGCGACCGGCTGGGCCGCGTCAATGCCATTCTGAGCCACCTTGTCGGCGCCGAATATCCACTCGAAGGCATCCGCCGCCAGCGCATCGAGAAGGTGCGCGACGAGCTGAAATCGCTGCTGCCATAGACTCGTCGATCGTCATGGTCGGGCCTGACCCGGCCATCTGCGCGGGGCCGAAACGGATCCGGGTCAAGCCCGGGGACGACGACAGATTCTAATTCGACGACAGCGGGAACCGCTCCAAGCAGCTGCCGGCGTGGCCTCACTTGGGATCGACGCGGCTCCCTTCGGTGGTGCCGGGCGGCCGGATCACCGGCGTGCTGCGAGGTCCGAGGTTCGGTGTCGGCTTGGCGATTTCGGGGTCCAGATCCCGGGATGGATGAATGACGCCGCTCGAGCGGTCCAGCCGGTCGCCGAGGGGCTCTGTCGAGCTGCCGCTCGGTTCCATTTTCTCCGGGATCTTGGTGGCATCGCGGCGCGCTGCGTCCGGAACGCCGGCGCCGCCGCTGACTTGCGCGGCGGACGGAAAGCTTGCCAGCCCAATCCCCAGCATCATGAGGATGGGGAGTGCGCCGGAAGTTACAGATTTCTTTTGCGGACCAAAAACCCGAGGCATGTCGCGCTCTCCTGCTGTCCCTGCCAACGAGGGACGTGACGACGCCGTTCCGATCCGCTGCTCCATCGGTTGAATGGCAGTCCGCGGAGCAGCGCAGCGCGGGATCGGGGAGTGCGCATCCCGGCAACGCGTTTTGCAGGCAGCGGCAACGAGGATGAGGCTGGGAGATGATCAAACTCGGCTACAAGCTGATGTCCGAGGAGCACGGCCCGGCCGCGCTCGTCCGCAACGCGGTCAGGGCGGAGCGGGCCGGTTTCGAGTTTGCCGCCATTTCCGATCATTTTTCGCCGTGGCTCGACGAGCAGGGACATTCGCCGTTTGCCTGGTCGATCCTCGGCAGCGTTGCTCAGGCGACGCAGCAATTGGGGCTGATGACCGCGGTCACCTGCCCGATCATGCGCTACCATCCCGCCATTGTCGCCCAGGCGGCGGCGACGATGGCGCTCCTCAGCAACAACCGTTTCACTCTCGGCCTGGGCTCCGGCGAGCGGCTGAACGAACATGTCACCGGCGAAGGCTGGCCCGGGATCCGCGAGCGACACGAGCGCCTGTCGGAGGCCGTCGATATCATCAAAGGCCTGCTGGCCGGGGAACTGGAACACTACGACGGAACGTATTTCCGGCTCGATCATGCAAGGCTGTTCGACCGGCCCGAACGGCCGCCGCCCCTGGCGATGGCGGCCGGCGGGCCGGAGGCGGCGCGGCTGGCCGCGCGCAAGGGCGCCGCTCTCGTCACCACCGAGCCCAGCGCGGAACTGGTGAAGGCATACCGAGAAGGCGGCGGCGCAGCTCTCCGCTACGCCGAGGTGCCGCTGTGCTATGCGGCGCGCGAAGACGAGGCCCGCCAGACCGCCCACCGCTTTTTCCGCTGGTCCCTGATCGGCGGCCAGGCCGAGCTGCCGTACCCGCGGCATTTCGCGGCGGCGACGCGACCTGTGTCGCCGCAAGCCGTTGCCGAGCAAATCACCTGCGGGCCGTCGGTCGATCGCCACATGGAGGCCATCGACCGCTACGTACAGGCCGGCTACGACCACCTGATCCTGGTGCAGATCGGACCGCAGCAGGACGCATTTTTCGAGTTTTTCGAACGCGACCTGGCGCCGCGATTGCGCCGCCGTGAAGCAGCCTGACCATCCGGAGCGCGAGATGATGGCGTCGCCGCCGGAGTCGATCGAAGTCGCGATCGGGCCCTATGCGCTGAAGGGGCTGCTCGGCGTCCCCGCGCACGCCGCCGGGCTGGTGATCTTTGCGCATGGCAGCGGCAGCGGGCGGCTCAGCCCGCGCAACAACCGGGTCGCCGCGGCGCTGCGCGAGGCGGGATTGGCGACGTTGCTACTCGACCTCCTGACCCCGGCGGAGGAGGGCAATCGCGCCAATGTGTTCGATATCGCGCTGCTCGCCACCCGCCTGTCCGCCGCCACCGACTGGGCGCTTGCGCAAGCCGAGACCGCGCAGCTGCCGATCGGCTATTTCGGCGCCAGCACCGGCGCCGGCGCGGCGCTGACGGCGGCCGCCGCGCCGCGGTCGCCGGTCGCCGCCGTGGTGTCGCGCGGCGGCCGTCCCGACCTCGCCGCCGATGCGCTGCCGTTGGTGACCGCCCCGACGCTGCTGATCGTCGGCAGCCTCGATACCGAGGTGATCGCGCTCAACCGCATGGCCTACGACCGGCTGAAGGCGCCGAAGGAGCTGGTGATCGTCGACGGCGCGGGTCACCTGTTCGAGGAACCCGGCACGCTCGACGAAGTCCAAAGACACGCCGCGCGCTGGTTCCGCCGTCACCTCGCCGGCGATCGGCGCGCCTGACGCCGCGAAACGCTTCGGACCGCCGGCCTCTGGTCGCCATGCCGGTGGGACGCCGACGGTCCAACGACTCGTTTTCAATGATAGCGTGGATGGCGGAGCAAACCTGGGCAAACCCGGCCATGACGTATTGTTGGTGATTTTCATTCGAACGGATAAGGCTGTGGGAAAGCGTCGACTCGGCCGAAAGAAGCGGCGGTATGCACTCTCCGCGAGCGCGTTCCGATACCCAGAACGAGGCCGTGGTTTTTGCGGGGGTGTTTTCTGGATCGGGTGGAAACCCTGAAGCTGCCGCAATAGCCTCACATTTGCGATCGAAGGTCCCGGGGGCCTGTAGTTTCATCGACAAGGCGGCATCGGGCGCGGCATGGGCGACAAGTTGCTGATCGATATCGACGGGTTGAACGTGCTGATGGCGGCGCTCGCCGGCCAGGGCTATCGCTTGGTCGGCCCGACCATCCGCGACCGCGCGATCGTCTATGACGAGATTGGCGGCGTCGGCGATCTGCCGGCCGGCTGGACCGACCATCAGGACGGCGGCAGCTACCGTTTGCAGCGGCGCGGCGACGGCGCCTTGTTCGGGTATGCGTCGACCCCGCAATCGTGGAAGCGCCATCTGCACCCGCCGACCGAGACCCTGTGGCGCGGCGAGCGGCAAGGCGACGGGTTTGCCGTGAGCGCGGCGGAAGAGGCGCCGGATAAGTTCGCGCTGATCGGCGCGCGCGCCTGCGACATTCACGCCATCGCGATACAGGACCGCGTGCTCAAAGAGGGCACTTATGCCGATCCCGGCTATGTCGCGCGGCGCGGCAATCTCTTCGTCGTCGCGGTCAATTGCGGCACCGCCGGCGGCACCTGTTTTTGCGTCTCGATGGGAACGGGGCCTGCCGCATCATTCGGGTTCGATCTCGCGCTGACCGAGCTGCTGGACGGCGACGTTCACCGCTTTCTGGTCGAGGCTGGGACATCGGCGGGCGCAGCTCTGCTCGCCGAGCTGCCGACGACCCCGGCCGCCGCCGGCGACGCAGCCGCCGCCGCGGCAGTGGTTGCCGGCGCCGCGGCGCAGATGGGCCGCGCCATGCCGGCCGCAGCGGAGGTCCCCGAATTGCTGCGGCGCCATCTCGATCACCCGCGCTGGGAGGAGGTGGCGGGCCGCTGCCTCACCTGCGGCAACTGCACGATGGTGTGCCCCACCTGCTTCTGCACCTCGGTCGAGGATGTGACCGCGCTCGACGGGGCCGCGACCGAGCGGGTGCGCCGCTGGGATTCGTGCTTCACGATGGATTTTTCCTACCTGCACGGCGGCAGCGTCCGCGCCTCGCCGCGCTCGCGCTACCGGCAATGGATGACGCATAAATTGTCGACCTGGTGGGACCAGTTCGGCACCTCGGGCTGCGTCGGCTGCGGCCGCTGCATCACCTGGTGCCCGGTCGGGATCGACATCACCGAGGAGGTCGCGGCGATCCGCGGCGACAGCGGCGGCACGGAACGGCAGGCGTAGCATGCGGGTCCACGGGCTGCCGGAAATCGTCTGCGAGCATCCGTTCTTCGCCGGCATCGCGAGGGAGCACTGCGAGCTGATCTGCGGCTGCGCCAGGAACGTGCGCTTCTCGCCGGGCGACTACCTGTTCCGCGAGGGCGAGCCGGCCAACGAGTTCTTCCTGATCCGCCACGGCCGGGTGGCGCTCGAGGTAATGTCGCCGGTGCGCGGGCCGCTGCGCTTTCTGACGATCGACCCGGGCGAACTCGCCGGCGAGGCCTGGCTCGTGCCGCCCTATCGCTGGCTATACGACGCCCGGGCGCTGGAGCTGACGCGGGCGGTGTCGATCGAGGCGGGCTGCCTGCGCGACAAGGCCGAGAGCAACCACGATTTCGGCTACGAGATGATGAAGCGGTTCATGACGATGCTGGTCGCGCGCCTGCACGCCGCCCAGCTGCAGATGCTGGACGTTTATGGCGCCGGCGGCTGAGGCAGCTGATGCCGCCTCGCCGATGGTGCCGACGGTCGTACGCGTCCGCACCCGGCGGCGCGAGACGCGCGATACGTGGACGCTGGCGCTCGACGCCGGGCAGCATTTCGCGCCCGGCCAGTTCAACATGCTCTACGCCTTCGGCATCGGCGAGATCCCGGTCAGCATCAGCGGCGACCCGGCGGCGCCGCGGCCGCTCGTCCACACCGTGCGCGCAGTCGGCGCCGTCTCTGACGCGTTGACGCGGCTGCGGCCGGGCGAGGCGCTCGGGCTGCGCGGCCCGTTCGGCACGCCCTGGCCGGTCGACGACGCGGCCGGCAGCGACGTCGTCGTCATCGCCGGCGGGCTCGGCCTGGCGCCGCTGCGGCCGGCGATCTACCGCCTGTTGGCCACGCGCGAGCGGTTCGGCCGCATCGCCCTGCTCTACGGCACGCGCAGCCCGGAGGACATCCTGTTCCGCCGCGAGCTCGAGCGCTGGCGCCGCCGCTTCGATCTCGCGGTCGAGGTTACCGTCGATCACGCGCCGGACAGCTGGCACGGGGATGTCGGCGTCGTCACCAAGCTGATCGGCCGCGCCGGGTTCGATCCCGCGCGGACGGCGGCGATGGTCTGCGGTCCCGAGATCATGATGCGGTTCGCGGCGGCGGCGCTCGGCGACGCCGGTGTGCCGCCCGCGCGGATCTACGTGTCGCTGGAGCGCAACATGAAATGCGCCGTCGGGCAGTGCGGGCACTGCCAGTTCGGCCCCACGCTTCTCTGCCGCGACGGCGCGGTGATGCGCTACGACCGCGTGCAGCCGCTGCTGATGACCCGGGAGCTGTGATGGCGCGGTCGAGCCTGCGAAAGCCCAAGCTCGCGGTCTGGAAATTCGCCTCGTGCGACGGCTGCCAGCTGACGCTGCTCGATTGCGAGGACGAGCTGCTGGCGCTCGCCGACGCGGTCGAGATCGCCTATTTCCCGGAGGCGCGCCGTGGCGCGGTCAGGGGGCCCTACGATCTGTCGCTGGTCGAGGGATCGATCACGACGGCGCACGACGCCGAGCGCATCCAGGCCGTTCGCCGCGCCTCCAAGCGTCTGGTGACGATCGGCGCCTGCGCCACCGCCGGCGGCATCCAGGCGCTGCGCAATTTCGCCGATGTGCGCGAGTTCGCCGCCGCCGTCTATGCCAGCCCGCAATACATCGCCACGTTGGCCACATCGACGCCGATCGCCCGCCATGTGGCGGTCGATTTCGAATTGCGCGGCTGCCCGATCGACAAGGCGCAGCTGCTCGAGGTCATCACCGCCTTTCTCTTCGGCAAGAAGCCGAACGTCGCGCCGCACAGCGTCTGCGTCGACTGCAAGCGGCAGGGCCATGTCTGCGTCATGGTCGCGCACGGCACGCCGTGTCTCGGCCCGGTGACGCAGACCGGCTGCGGCGTCCTGTGCCCGAGCCACACCCGCGGCTGCTACGGCTGCTTCGGCCCGAAGGAGACGCCGAACACGGCGGCGCTCAGCAATTGGATGCAGTGGCTCGGCCTGTCGCAGGCCGATCTGCGCCGGATCTACCGCACCTTCAACGCCGATGCCGACGCCTTCCGAGAGGAGAGCGAGCGGCATGGCCCGTAAGACGATCGATGTCGGCTACCTGGCGCGGGTCGAGGGCGAGGGCGCCTTGCACCTGACGGTGCGCGACGGGCAGGTCGACAAGGCCGAATTGCGCATCTTCGAGCCGCCGCGGTTTTTCGAGGCGTTTCTGCGCGGCCGCGATTTCGCCGAGGCGCCGGACCTGACCTCGCGCATCTGCGGCATCTGCCCGGTGGCCTACCAGATGAGCGCGGTGCACGCGATGGAGGCGGCGCTCGGCGTTACGGTCGGAGGCCAGCTGCGCGCGCTGCGGCGGCTGCTCTATTGCGGCGAATGGATCGAGAGCCATGCGCTGCACATCACCATGCTGCACGCGCCGGATTTCCTCGGCTATGACGGCGCGATCGACATGGCGCGCGACCATCGGGCTGCCGTCGAGCGCGGGCTGCAGCTGAAAAAAATCGGCAACGAGGTCATGCGCCTGCTCGGCGGGCGCGAGATCCATCCCATCAACGTCCGCGTCGGCGGCTTCTACAGCGTGCCGCAAAAGCGCGCTCTGGCGCCGCTTGCCGAGCGGCTGAAATGGGCCGAGGACGCCGCTTTCGAGATGCTGCGCTGGGTCGCCGGGTTCGATTTTCCCGATTGCGCACGCGCGTATGAATTCGTCGCGCTGCGCCACCCGGACGAATACCCGTTCAACGAGGGCCGCATCGTCTCGAGCGCGGATCTCGACATCGCCGCCAGCGAATACGAGGCGCATTTCGCGGAGATTCACATCCCCTACACGCACGCGCTGCAGGCGCGGATCAAGGCGCGCGGCAGTTACCTTGCAGGGCCGCTGGCGCGCTACAGCCTCAATTTCGACCGGCTCGGCGCGGCGGCGCAGCAGGCGGCGCGGGAAGCCGGCCTCGGCGCGGTCTGCAATAACCCGTTCCACAGCATCATCGTGCGCGCGGTCGAAGTGCTGTTCGCCTGCCAGGAAGCCCTGCGCCTGATCGCCGCCTACGAACCGCCGCCCGCGCCCGCGGTCGCGCTGCCGCGGCCGCGCGAGGCGGTCGGGCACGCCGCGACCGAGGCGCCGCGCGGGCTGTTGTATCACCGCTATCGCCTGGCCGCCGACGGCACGATCGCCGACGCCAACATCGTCCCCCCGACCTCGCAGAACCAGGCATCGATCGAGGAGGATCTGCGGCAGTTCGCGGGCTCCTGGCTGGCGCTGCCCGAAGCGGAGTTGCGCGGCCGCTGCGAGCAGGCCATCCGCAACTACGACCCGTGCATCTCCTGCGCAACGCATTTTCTCGACCTGACCGTGGACCGGCGCAGCGGCGATGCGTGACGGCCGCAGAATCGTCGTCGGCATCGGCAACCCGCTGGCCGGCGACGATGCGGTCGGCCGGCTCGTCGTGCGCGCGCTGCGCCAACGCGCGCCGCCCGCTGCCGATCTCGTCGAATGCGACGGCGAGGCTGGCGCGCTGCTCGATCTGCTGCGTGAGGCGGAGGTCGCACTGCTGGTCGACGCCGGCCGGTTTGGCGCCGCAGCGGGCACCATCCGCCGCCTCGATGCGCTGACCGAAACGATCCCCGCACCGCAGATTGCGTCGACGCACGGGTTCGGGCTGAGCCAGGCGGTGGCGTTGGCCCGGGTCCTCGGCTGGCTGCCGCGGCGCTGTCTCCTGTACCTGATCGAGGGTTCGTGCTGGACCTCGGCGGCGCCGCTGTCGCCCCCCGTTGCCGACGCGGTGCCGCTGGTGGCGGCGATGCTGTCGCGAGAGCTGGGCGCCGAAAACTCAAGCTGGATGGGCGCTGCGCGGGGTTAGCTCAAGGCACCGGACAGGGAGTCACCTGCCAGATCTCCCGGCGTATTGGGCGGGGGCGGCGGCCGGAAGTCGTAGGGCCGGTGCGGCTGGGTCTTTGAACCGCTACCAGCGGCTCGATCTTGCGGGCTTGCCGTTCGGCCACTGCCTCGGCGCTGGCGAAGCCGGCGTCGGCCAGCACGCAGCGCGGCAGTCCGATGGTGTGCTGCATGGCCAGGATCGTCGCCGCGAAGGTTGGCTGGTCGCTCGGCGTGGTCGCCATGTTGGTGCCCAGAATCAGTTGGCTGCCCTCGGCGCAGACCACCGCCTGGGCGTTGTACGCCTGGCGGTATTCATGAGCGGTGGATTTGCGCATCAGCTGCGAATCGGGGTCGGTAGGTCGGTTTGCCGCGCCGGCGGCGGTGTCTCGTCGGGCGGCGGCCCCGCGTAGTGTCCTAATTTGCCGGGACACTACCCGCCCCGCTTGACCTCGTAGGCCGCCTTCTTCTTCTCGTATTGCGGGCGCTCGGCCGCGGCCTGCGCCTTGGCTTCGGCCTCCAACCGCGCCGCGGCGGCGTCGAGTTTCTGGTGCAGCGCCGCGCGCCGGGCGATCTCCGCCGGCAGCGCTTGCGGGTCGGCATCCTCGGCGTCGGCCGCCTCGGCCTTCCGGGTCAGTTCGGCGATGTCGGCGGCGAGCTTGTCGCGCATCGCCGTGGCCCGGTCGTATCGCAGCGAGCGGATCTTCGAAGCATTGGCATCGATCTCGGTGCCCTCGATCGATACCGTGCCGAGCCGCAGAACATTCCTCTCGCGCGCTAGCAGCAGAACCTGCAAGAACGCCGCCTCGAAGGCCGCCTTGTTGGCTCAATAGCGAATTCCTGGCGAAAGCCGGGACCCACCTGTCAACCGCTCCGTCGGTTGAGGAATGGGCCCCGGCTTTCGCCGGGGATGCAGAGAGATTTGGCGATGGTGCGCCCGAGTGGAGTCGAACCACCACTCCTTTCGGAACACGGACCTGAACCGTGCGCGTCTGCCAATTCCGCCACGGGCGCGCCGTGGAAGTCGCGAGATAAGCTGCGGCTTGCGGCTTGTCAACGTCGACGGGTGCAGCGCTGCCATCAGCCGCCCGGCAAGCCGCCGGTCTGGCGCAAGGCCTCGGCCAGCGCGATGGCGCCGGCCACCGCCACGTTGAGCGAGCGGGCGCCCTCTGCCAGCGGGATGACGACGCGGACGGCGGCCGCCGCGTGGACGTAGTCCGGCACGCCGGCGCTCTCGCGGCCCAAGAGCAGCGTGTCGTCCGGCCGGAAGGCGAAGCGGTGGTGGGCGAAGCTGCCGCCGGTGGTCAGCAGCACGAGGCGCGAGGCCGGGTTGCGGTCGGCAAGGAAGCGGCTCCACGAGGCGTGCCGGTGGATCCGGACCGCGGCGGCGTAATCGAGCGCTGCGCGGCGCAGCCGCCGGTTGTCCAAGAGGAACCCCGCCGGCTCGATCAGGTCGACCTCGACGGCAAAGCAGGCGGCGAGCCGCAACAGCGCGCCGGTGTTCTGCGGAATATCTGGCTCGAACAGGGCGAGGCGCAAATCGTGCCCCCAGATAGACGGTTCGTCGCATCTGCCAATGCTTGCGCAGGCGCCAGTGGCACTATAGGAACGCGCATTGGCCGCGCTGCAGCTGCCGTTTTATGCGGCAGTCTGTCGCATAGTTCCGGTCTTTCAACGGTATAGCTTGCCGCCGCGCCTGTCGGCAGGCTTCGCAGGAAACGACGAGGGTTCGGATGGCCGATACGGCGCACCCCCCGGTATCTCACGACGGCGGCACGCGCCGGGACTTCCTCATTCTCAGCGCCGGCGCACTGGGCGCGGTCGGCACCGCGATCGCGATCTGGCCGTTCATCGACAGCCTCAACCCGGCCGCCGACACGCTGGCGCTGTCGAGCACCGAAGTCGACCTGTCCCCGGTCCAGGTCGGCCAGCGCCTCACTGTCGCCTGGCGCGGCAAGCCGGTGTTCATCGACCACCGCACGCCGCAGGAGATCAAGGCGGCGCAGGACGTCGACGTCGCATCGTTGCGCGACCCGCAGGCCGACAAGGACCGCGCCAAGAAGCCGGAATGGCTGGTGGTGATCGGGGTGTGCACGCATCTCGGCTGCATCCCGTTGGGACAGAAGCCGGGCGACGACCGCGGTCCCTATGGCGGCTGGTTCTGCCCGTGCCACGGCTCGATCTACGATACCTCCGGCCGCATCCGGCAAGGCCCGGCGCCGCTCAACCTGTTCGTGCCGCCCTACCAGTTCACCTCGAACACCGCCATCAAGATCGGCTAGGAACGACGCCATGGTCACCTCCTCCGGCGCCCCGCCGAGCCCACCCGGCACAGTCGCCACGCCCGTCGCGGCGCCGGCCAGCGGCTACAGCCGGATCGTGCGCTGGATCGACTACCGCCTGCCGGTCTTCTCGTTCCTCGAGCACGAGCTGACCGCCTATCCGGCCCCGGTCAACCTGAACTACTGGTGGAATTTCGGCTCGCTCGCCGGGATCATCCTCGTCATCATGATCGTGACCGGCGTGGTGCTGGCGATGCACTACACGCCGAACGCGGCGCTCGCCTTCGATTCGGTCGAGCGCATCATGCGCGACGTCAATTATGGGTGGCTGATCCGCTACATCCATATGAACGGCGCGTCGATGTTCTTTCTGATCGTCTACATCCACCTGTTCCGCGGGCTCTATTACGGGTCGTACAAATATCCGCGCGAACTGCTGTGGATCCTCGGCGTCGTCATCCTCTTGTTGATGATCGCCACCGCCTTCATGGGCTACGTCCTGCCGTGGGGCCAGATGAGCTATTGGGCGGCGACCGTCATCACCAATTTGTTCTCGGCAGTCCCCGTCGTCGGCAGCAAGATCGTGACGCTGCTGTGGGGCGGCTTCACGGTCGGCAACCCGACCTTGAACCGCTTCTTCTCGCTGCACTATCTGCTGCCGTTCGTCATCATCGGCGTGGTCATGCTGCATCTTCTCGCCTTGCACCAGCATGGCTCCAACAATCCGCTCGGCATCGACCGCCGCGGACCGCAGGATACGATCCCGTTCCATCCGTACTACACGATCAAGGACATGTTCGGCCTGTGCGTGTTCCTGGTCTTCTTCTGCATTTTCATTTTTTACTTGCCGAACATCTTCACCAGCGCCGACAACTACATCCCGGCCAATCCGATGGTGACGCCGCACCACATCGTGCCGGAATGGTATCTCCTGCCGTATTACGCGATCCTGCGGTCGATCACGTTCGACGTGCTCGGCATCCCGGCGAAGCTGATCGGCGTCGTCTTGTCGCTGGGCTCGATCATCCTGTTGTTCTTCGTGCCGTGGCTCGACACCTCGCCGGTGCGCAGCGCCCGCTTCCGGCCGATCTATCGCTTTGTCTCGTGGTTCCTGGTGCTGGCGGTGATCGGCCTCGGCTATGTCGGCAGCCAGCCGCCGCAAGGCTGGATCGTCGGGCTCGGCCAAGTGTGCACGTTCTACTACTACTTCCACTTCCTCGTTCTGCTGCCGGTGCTCGGCAAGATCGAGCGGCCGCGGCCGCTGCCGATCAGTATCGCCGCCGCCGTCCTCAACCCGCGACCGAGCCTTGCCGCAGGCGGGCCGGCGGAGGGGCGCTGAGATGAGCCGGCTTGTTTGCGCCCTCGCGCTGGCGATCGCCGTCGGCGTCACCGCCGCCGCCCGCGCCCAGGAGGCGCCGGAGCCGGTGCATCAGGCGTGGTCGTTCGACGGCGTGTTCGGGACCTACGACCAGGCGGCGCTGCAGCGCGGCTTCCAGGTCTACAAGGAGGTCTGCTCCGCCTGCCACCCGGTGAAACACCTCTATTTCCGCGACCTGACGCAGATCGGCTATACCGAGGACCAGGTCAAAGGCATCGCGGCGCAATACAAGGTGACCGACGGCCCCAACGACCAGGGGCAGATGTTTGAGCGGCCGGCGCGGCCGTCCGACCCGATCCCCGGCCCGTTCCCCAACGACGAGGCGGCGCGCGCCGCTAATAATGGCGCCCTGCCGCCCGATCTGTCGCTGATCACCAAGGCGCGCGACGGCGGCCCCGACTACGTCTATTCGCTGGTCGGCCTCGGCTTCAAGCAGCCGCCGCAGGGTTTCAAGGTGATGGAGGGGTCGTACTACAACGAGTACTTCCCCGGGCATCAGATCAAGATGCCGCCGCCGCTCAACCCCGACCAGGTCAAATTTGCCGACGGCACCCCCGCGACCGTGCCGCAAATGGCGCATGACGTCGTCACCTTCCTCAGCTGGGCGGCGGAGCCGACGCTCGACGAGCGCCATCGCGTCGGATTCAAGGTGATCCTGTTCCTGATCATCGCCACCGGCGTGTTCTACGCCGCCAAGCGCAAGATCTGGTCGCGCATCGCCCACTGAAGGAGATTGCTTCGCTGCGCTCGCAATGACAAAACAGTCGTCATTGCGAGGAGCGGAGCGACGAAGCAATCCCGTCGCCGGGAAGGAATGACGGACCGGGTTATTGGCATTATCGGCGGCAGCGGCCTCTATCAGATCGACGGGCTGGCCGATGCCGAATGGCGCCGCATCGACAGCCCGTTCGGCGCCGCCTCCGACGAAGTGTGCCATGGCGCGCTCGACGGCCAGCCGGTCGTGTTCCTGCCGCGGCACGGCCGCGGCCACCCGCTGCCGCCGTCGGCGATCAACTTTCGCGCCAATATCGATGCGCTGAAGCGCTGCGGCGTTACCGACATCGTCTCGCTGTCGGCGGTCGGCAGCCTGCGCGAGGATCTGGAGCCCGGCGATTTTCTCGTCGTCGACCAGTTTATCGACCGCACCTTCGCTCGCGAGAAAAGCTTTTTCGGCCCGGGCTGCGTCGCACACGTGTCGATGGCGCACCCGGTGTGCGGCCGCATTGGCGACGCCGTCGCCGCCGCCGCCACGGGCGCCGGGCTCGTCGCCAAGCGCGGCGGCACCTATCTCGTGATGGAGGGGATGCAGTTTTCGACGCTGGCCGAGAGCGAGCTCTATCGGCGCTGGGGCTGCGACGTCATCGGCATGACCAACATGCCGGAAGCGAAGCTCGCCCGCGAGGCCGAGATCTGTTACGCGACGGTGGCGATGGTAACCGACTACGATTGCTGGCATCCCGGGCACGCCGCCGTCTCGGTCGAGATGATCCTGTCGACGCTGCACGCCAACGCCGCCGCCGCCCGCGCCCTGGTGCGCGCCGTGGTGCCGCTGCTGGCGATGCAGGAGGCGCCCTGTCGGCAGGGCTGCGACCACGCCCTCGACCATGCCGTGGTTACCGCGCCGGAGCGGCGTGACCCGGCCCTGCTGGCGCGGCTCGATGCGGTCGCCGGCCGCGTCTTGAAGGCGTGAGGGGGCGATGAACGTCGATGGGCGGCCGATGCGGACGATCTGGCTGGCCGCGGACGGCAACAGCGTCGAGATCATCGACCAGACGCGATTGCCGCACGAATTGGCGATCGCCCAGCTGACCTGCCTCGCCGACGCGTCGCGCGCGATCCGCGACATGCAGGTGCGCGGCGCGCCGTTGATCGGCGCCGCGGCAGCCTACGGCATGGCGCTGGCGGTCAAGGACGATCCCTCCGATGCCGGCATCGAAGCTGCCGCCGCAACCCTTGCCGCGACCCGCCCGACCGCCGTCAATCTCGCCTGGGCCTTGGGGGTGATGCGGCAGGCCCTGATGCCGCTGCCGCCCGCCGAGCGCTTCGCCGCGGCCCTGGCGCTGGCCGGCCAGATCGCCGACGAGGACGTCGCGATCAACCGCGCGATCGGCGAGCACGGACTGGCGCTGATGTGGGCCGCCTTCATGGCGACGCCGGGGGAGGCGCCGGTGCAGGTCCTGACGCATTGCAACGCCGGCTGGCTCGCGGCCGTTGATTGGGGCACCGCGCTGGCCCCGGTCTACCGCGCCCATGACGCCGGCATCCCGCTGCATGTCTGGGTCGACGAGACGCGGCCGCGCAACCAGGGTGCCGGCCTGACCGCGTGGGAATTGGGCCAGCACGGCGTGCCGCACACGGTCATCGCCGACAATGCCGGCGGGCATTTGATGCGGGCAGGTAAAGTCGATCTCTGCATCGTCGGCAGCGACCGCACGACGCGCAGCGGCGACGTGTGAATCAAGATCGGCACTTATTTGAAGGCGCTGG
>JBLMXS010000182.1:0-4781 GCA_050257895.1 Thiohalocapsa sp. | reverse complement strand
TCGTACATGTCGAGGCTGGCGGCCAATCTTCGGCCCGGCACGCCCACACGAAACAGGATGAATTCGTTTACATCATCGAGGGTGAATTCGTGCTCGTCACCGATGCGGGACGCGAGGCGGTCGGGCCGGGCACCTGCATCGCATTCCCTGCGGGCACCGGCGATGGTCATCACTTTCTGAATGCGACCGACAACGATGCCGCTTTTCTAGTGGTGGGAGACCGCACGCCAGGCGACGAAGTCAGCTATCCGGACATCGACTTGGAGTTGAAGGCAGGCCCCGATGGGGTAAAGACGTTTCGTCATAAGGACGGTTCGCCGTATCCGAAACTTGAGCGTACTTAATCCAAACGGCGCTCGTCTCGCTGCGGCTTGACCGCCGGCGGGCGTGGCTGGCAGTCGCCGATCAACGCCGCGCTGCGCAAGCACCTGTGCGGCGAATAGCATCCGGCGGTGGCGCCTGTAGCACCGCGTCATATTATTCCCTATTTGTTCTGTTAGAACGCTCGGTGAGGGAGCCGCAGCGCAGCGGGACGTGCCGTTGCCTCGGCCCGTCCGGCTCGTCATTGCCTGTAAAAGCCCTGTATTTACAGGCAACGTCAATGAGCCAGCCCATGGGAGAGCATGTGAGCGACGAGGACAGTTTTACCGGCCGCGTGCGGCGCTATGCGCGGGTCGGCGGGGCGATGGCGGGGCTGGGGGCGCGGCTTGGGGCGGAGCGCTATCTTGGGGTGCCGATCGACCGCCAGCGCCATGCCGCCGACCTGAAGGCGGCACTGGGTGGCATCAAGGGCCCCTTGATGAAGGTCGCGCAATTGCTGGCGACGATCCCCGACGCGCTGCCCGAGGAATACGTCCAGGAGCTGATCCAGCTGCAGGCGAATGCGCCGGCGATGGGCTGGCCGTTTGTCCGCCGCCGGATGCAGGGCGAGCTGGGGCCGGATTGGCAAAGCCGGTTCAAGAGCTTCGAGCACGAGGCGGCGCGCGCCGCCTCGCTCGGCCAGGTGCACAGGGCGGTGGCGCTCGACGGCACCCGCCTCGCCTGCAAATTGCAATATCCCGACATGGGCGCCGCGGTCGAAGCCGATTTGCGGCAATTGCGCCTCGCGATGGGACTCTACGAGCGCTACGACCGCACCGTCTCGACCGCCGACATCCACGCCGAGATCGCGGACCGGCTGCGCGAGGAGCTCGATTACCAGCGCGAGGCGGCGCATATGCGGCTCTACGGCGAGATCCTCAAGGACGAGCCCGGCGTCGCGGTGCCGCGGCCGCTCCCGGAATTATCGACCAGGCGCCTCTTGACGATGACGTGGCTCGACGGCGATCCGATCCTCGACATCCAGAAGGCGCCCTTGGCGGTGCGCAACCGCATCGCCTTGCGCATGTTCCGTATCTGGTATGTGCCGTTCTACTATTACGGCGTGATCCATGGCGATCCGCATCTCGGCAACTACACGGTGGCGCCAATGGCCGATGGCGACCGCACCGTGAACCTCCTCGATTTCGGCTGCATCCGCGTCTTTCCGGCGAGCTTCGTGCGCGGCGTCATCGACCTCTACCATGCCTTGCAGAACGACGACGAGGCGCTGGCGGTCGACGCCTACCGGCGCTGGGGCTTCGGCAATCTGTCGCGCGAGATGATCGCGGTCTTGAACCGCTGGGCGCGATTCGTCTACGGCCCCCTGCTCGACGATCGCGACCGCATGATCCAGGAGCGCGCCAAGCCCGGGGCGGCCACGGCGCAAGATGGCCGCAGCCTCGTCGACAGCGTGCACCAGGACATCCGCCGCCTGGGCGGGATCGCGCCACCGCGCGCCTTCGTCTTCATGGACCGCGCCGCGGTCGGCCTCGGCTCGGTCTTCCTGCACCTGCAGGCCAAGGTCAACTGGTACCGCCTGTTCCACGAGCTGATCGAGGATTTCGACGAGGCGGCCCTCGCCGCGCGCCAGACCGCCGCCCTGACGCGGGCCGGCGTGCCATTGCCGTCATGATAGGAAACTTTTTAGCATTCTTCGCGTTAACGGCGATCCGCACGATGGCATTGTAGCGGCCGCTCGTCTCGGCCGAGGTTTAGCGTAGCAGGGAGAATCGCGCGCATGAGGAAGCGGATCTGGCTGGCCCTCCCCGTCGCGATGCTGTTGCCAGTGGGGGTGATGCTGGCGGCGCTGGCGCAGGACAAGCAGGATAATCCGCCACCGGCCACGGCGACCGCCCCGATCCCGCAGGCGCCGCCGGCCGCAGCCGCAGCGGCACCGCCGGCGAGCAAGCCGCAGGGGCCTGCACCACAGGCCGGCGCACCACAGGCCGGCACGCCGCAACCGTCGGGACCGGTCCACCGCTACAGCCGCGAGCAACTTGAGCAGATGGTGGCGCCGGTCGCGCTCTACCCCGATCGGCTGCTCGGCGACATTCTGATGGCCTCGACCTACCCGGCCGAAATCGTCGAGGCGGCGCGCTGGGTGCGCATCCGGGCGCATCGCCGACTCAAGGGTGAGGCGCTGGCGGCGGCGCTGAAGCCGAAAGGCTGGGATCCCAGCGTCATGGCGCTGGTGCCGTTCCCCGACCTGCTGAAGGCGATGAACGACCGGCTGGAGTGGCTGCGCGATCTCGGCACGGCCTTTGTCGCACAGCAGGCCGATGTGATGGCGGCGGTGCAGCACCTGCGCCGTCTCGCGATGGCCGCCGGCACGCTGAAGACGACGCCACAATGCCATTGCCAGGTCGCGACGCACGGCGAGACGATCACAATTACCGCCGTCGAACCCGGCCCGCTCTGCATACCGGTCTACAATACTCGCGTCGCCTACGGCGCCTGGCCGTATCCGGTCTATCCGCCGGTGGTGTTCCCGATCCCGGTCGGCGTCGTGTTCGTGCCGGGTTTTGCGATCGGCTATTACCCGGTCGAGGTTGCCTGGTATGGGCCGATCTGGGGCTGGGACAGCATCGACTGGGCCGCCGGGCAGATCGTCGTCGACCCCGGCCGCTACGCCGTGCTGGCGAGCGGCGACCCGGGATTCAGCGGCAATGTCTGGTCGCACGACCCGGCGCGCTGGGGCTCCGTCGCGGCCGCCGCCGGCGTCGGCGGTGCGGTTGCCGCCGCGGCGATGCATGGCCACGGCGCTGCGGCCGCTCCCTCCGGCGCTGCCGGCGCGCACGCAGCCGCAGCGCATGCGGGGCCGGGCGGGGCGTTTACAGCGCATGCCGGCCGGCCGGCTGGCGGCGGCGCAGGGCGGCATTCCGGGCATGGGTTTGCCGGGCATGGCGGCAGGCGCTACCACGCGCCGCATGTCGCGATGCATGGCAGATTCTCCCGCGGGTTCTCCGGTGGCGGCGGTCCGCATTTCGGCATGCACGGATTCGGCCATGGCGGCGGGCACGGCGGCGGCGGACCGCATTTCGGTATGGGCGGCTTTGCGCACGGCGGCGGCGGTCACGGTGGCGGAGGGCATGGCGGCGGGGGGCACGGCGGCGGTCACGGCCACTGACCGAGGCGGTTGCGCCGCCGGGACGGCGCAGGCAAACTCGCGCGGGCCGTTACTCCCGCGGGTTGCCATGCGCGTTTTGCTTGCGTCTCCCCTATTGTCAATTGGTCTTGTCGCACTGGCGCTGTGCGCCTGCACGCCGGCCATCCCGTTCAAGGATGATTTCGGCACCAGCGCGTTGGTGCCGATCGGCGACATCCCGCCCGAATTCGCCGAATTCAACAATCTCGACCCGGCCGTCAACGATCTCGTCGCCACCCAGATGTGCGCGACGCCGTATCAGCTGCGTGAGGCCAAGACGCTGGCGGCCTCGAGCGGCCGCATGGTGCAGGCTATCGGGCGCTGCCAGACCCACATCCCGATCATCGGGCCGTGAGCCTGTCGACCCGGTAGCGGCGATTCGCGCTCAATCGGCGCACCATACGACGGCAGCCTTGCGGCGCAATTCGCCCGGCTCGCCGAGCAGCCGGTCGAAATAGTCGATCGTGCGCAAGAGGCCCGGGCGCAGTGGCGTGTGCGGCTGCCAGCCGAGCAATCCCGTCGCCTGGGCGATGTCGGGGCAGCGCTGGATCGGGTCGTCGACCGGCAGCGGCCGCCGTACGATCTTCGAGCGCGAGCCGGTCAGCTCGACGACGAGATGCGCCAGTTCGACGACCGTGGTCTCGACCGGATTGCCGAGGTTGATCGGGCCGGTGATCGCGTCGGGGGCGTCCATCATGCGCACCAGCCCGTCGACCATGTCGTCGACATAGCAGAAGGCGCGCGTCTGGGTGCCATCGCCGTAGAGCGTGATTGGCTCGTTCTTTAGCGCCTGGACGATGAAATTCGACACCACGCGGCCGTCGTTCGGGTGCATGCGCGGGCCGTAGGTATTGAAGATGCGCACCACGCGAATCCGCAGCTTGTGCTGCCGGTGATAGTCGAAGAACAGCGTCTCGGCGCAGCGCTTGCCCTCGTCGTAGCAGGCGCGCGGCCCGATCGGGTTGACGTTGCCGCGGTACGATTCGGGCTGCGGATGCAGCAGCGGATCGCCGTAAACTTCCGACGTCGAGGACTGCAGGATCTTGGCCTTCAGCCGCTTGGCGAGGCCGAGCATGTTGAGCGCGCCGAGCACGCTGGTCTTGGTGGTCTGGATCGGGTCGAATTGGTAGTGCACCGGCGAGGCCGGGCAGGCCAGGTTGTAGATCTCGTCGACCTCGACAAAAAGAGGGTGCGTCACGTCGTGCCGCATCGCCTCGAAATGCGGATCGTCGAGCAAGCGGGCGATATTGTCCTTGCGCCCGGTGAAGTAGTTGTC
>JBLMXS010000181.1:0-9461 GCA_050257895.1 Thiohalocapsa sp. | reverse complement strand
CACCGTTCCCGGGCATCTCGGCGTGATCGCCGACGAAAGACAGGCGGTGAAGATCGCCGACCACATCGGCTATCCCGTGATGATCAAGGCGTCGGCGGGCGGCGGCGGCAAGGGCATGCGCCTTGCGTATTCGAAGGCCGAGGTCGCCGAGGGCTTCGCGCGCGCGCGCTCGGAGGCGAAGTCCTCCTTCGGCGACGACCGCGTGTTCATCGAGAAGTTCATCGTCGATCCGCGCCATGTCGAAATCCAGGTGCTCGGCGACAAGCACGGCAATGTCATCCATCTCGGCGAGCGCGAATGCTCGATCCAGCGCCGCAATCAGAAGGTCGTGGAGGAGGCGCCGAGCCCGCTCCTCGACACCCGCACGCGCAGGAAAATGGGCGAGCAGGCGGTCGCGCTGGCGAAGGCCGTGCGCTACGACTCCGCCGGCACCGTGGAGTTCGTCGCCGGCCAGGACAAGAGCTTCTATTTCCTCGAGATGAACACGCGGCTGCAGGTCGAGCATCCCGTGACCGAGCTCGTCACCGGCATCGACCTGGTCGAGCAGATGATCCGCGTGGCGGCCGGCGAGAAGCTGAAGCTCGAGCAGGCCGGGGTGAAGCTTGACGGCTGGGCGGTGGAGACCCGCGTCTACGCCGAGGACCCCGTGCGCAACTTCCTGCCCTCGATCGGACGCCTGGTGCGCTACCGGCCGCCGGCGGAAACGAGCGCGGGCGGGGTGACCGTGCGCAACGACACCGGCGTCTACGAGGGCGGCGAGATCTCGCTCTACTACGATCCGATGATCGCCAAGCTCGTGACCCACGCGCCGACGCGCGAGCAGGCGATCGCGGCGCAAGCCGATGCGCTCGACGCCTTCGCAATCGAAGGCATTCGCCACAACATCTCGTTCCTCTCCGCGCTGATGCAGCACCCGCGCTGGCAGGAGGGCAAGCTCTCGACCGCGTTCCTCGCCGAGGAGTTTCCCCACGGCTTCCATCCGCTTCTCCCCGAGGGCGAGACCGCGCGCGTGCTCGCCGCCGTCGCCGCCGCCGCCGATCACGTGCTGGGCGAGAGGAAGCGCCGCATTTCCGGCCAGCAGCCGGGGTCCGCGGTCACGCGCGAACGGCGCCGGGTGGTGCGGCTCGGCGACGCCGAGCTCGTGCTCGACATCACGCGCGAGGGCGAAAGATTTGCCGTGCAGTTCGACGGCCACCGCAAGCGGCCGCGCTTCTTGGCCTCGACCTGGACGCCCGGCGATCCGACCTGGTCGGGCACGATCGACAATCGGCGCGTCGGCGTGCAGGTGCGGCCCGTGCCCAACGGCTTCGATCTCTCCCACCGCGGGGTCGAGACGCGCGCCTACGTCTACACCGAGCGCGAGGCCGCCGCGGCGCGCCTGATGCCGGCGAAGAAAGCCGCCGACAGCGGCAAGGCCGTGCGCTGTCCGATGCCGGGTCTGGTGGTCTCGATCGCGGTGCTCGAGGGGCAGGAGGTCAAGGCCGGCGAGACGCTGGCCGTGGTCGAGGCCATGAAGATGGAGAACGTGCTGCGCGCCGAGCGCGACGGCGTGGTCAAGGCGATCCGGGCCAAGCCCGGCGACAGCCTCGCCGTCGACGCGGTGATCATGGAATTCGCCTGAGACCGCCCTGGAGGACGGGCCGCGGAACCGCCGCCCGATCGGATCGCCGTGCGGCTACTCGGGCATGCCCGCCTTGCGCAGTCCGTCGTCGAGGCGTGCGCGCTGCAGCCGGTACGCCGGATCGGTGAGCGCGAGTGGAACCGGGGCAAGCGTGCGGAATGTCGATACTCGCGCGTCCGGACGTTTTTGCTGGTAGGCGGCGAGCGCGGTGCGAGCGTCGTCAGGGCGACCGAGCAGCGCGTAGGCCGCCGCCAGGAACGCGTGCGACGAGACGTTCTTGGGATTGGCGCCGAGGGCGCTGATCAGCGCGTGCACCGCTTCCTCGTCGCGCCCGAGCAGAATGAGAGCGTGGCCTCGACCGTCCAGCCAGGTCCACCGCGCAGGGTCGCGCGGGCCGATGCGGTCGGCCTTGGCGAACCAATCGAGGGCTTGCTCCGGCTTGCCCAGATACATGGTCGACAAGCCGATCTCTTTGTAGGCCCACGGCTCGCCGGGATTTTCCATGATGATCGCTTCGGCCGCGATCATGGCGTCGTCGAATCTGCCCTGCGCGCGCCGAAGCGCGGCTTTCGCCTTCAAGGCCATGAGGTGACGTGGCTCGATCGTGAGCGCGCGGTCGAGCAACAGCTCCGCGCGGCGCAGCCGCTCGTCCGCCCCCGTTGGGTAGTAGCCGTTCAGAAACTCGAAAACGAGCGTGCTGGCGACGCCGGCCAAGCCGTCGACGCTGGCCGGCTGGACTTTTAGGACCTGCTCGAACAGACTGCGGGCCTCCGTCATCGTCGTCGGCGACGATGGCAGGTTGAGCACCGCCTTGCCGCGCATGATGAGATCGATGAGCTCGGCGCTGTCCGGCCGTTCGCGCTGGCTTCGCCGCGCTTCGATGTCGATGACCTGCAAGCCGATCGCGCGCGACACCCGGCTGACGATCTCGTCCTGAACCTGCAGCATGCTGCTCCGCTCGGTGTCGAAACGTTCGGCCCACAGCTGGCTTGCTTCCTTGGTCTCGACCAGCCGGGTGTTGACCCGTATGCGCTCGCCCTCGAACAGGACGCTGCCCTCGAGCAGGTAACGCACCTCGAGCTCACGGCCGATCTGCCGGGCGTCGGCGCCCCGGCCCTTGTAGGTGAACGCGGTGTCGCGGGAGACGATGGAGATGCCGGGCAACGCGTGCGCCAGGTCGCTGATGAGGCTGTCGGTGATCCCGTCGGCCAGGTAGTCCCGCTTCGCATCGTCGCCGAGATTGACGAACGGCAGGACGACGATCGAAGGGCGCGCTGCGTCGAGCCGGTCCGCCGGGGATGGCGTCTCGCTCGAGAGCGCGATGGGCTCTTTCGCCTGCGCTGCGTCCGATGGGGAGGGTAGCGAGCGCAGCCACCACGCGGCGGAGACGGCCAGTGCAGCAAGGCCGATCAGCGCAATGGCCAAGAGCAGGTTTCGTGCCGTCCCCCGGCTATTCGATGCCGTTGCCTCCTCCGAGCGTGCAGGGCCAGCCCGGCGGTCGCCGACCGGATATCCCGCGGCAGCGTCCGAAGGGCGAGCGGAACGTTCCGGCGGCGCGGCCGCAGCGGGACTGGCTGCAACGCGCTCCTCATCCGGATCCCGGCTCCCGTTCCGGAACGGCGGAGCCGCAATCGAAGGCTTGTCGGGTAGCGGCATCGACTCGTTCGTTGACACGAGCTGCGCCGGATCGTCGATTGCGCCCTGCAATGGAGGCGCTCTGTCGATGACGACGGCACTCGGCGCGGAATTGTCGTCGTCGACGTGGCCGACAAAACGAAACCCGCGCCGATGCAGCGTGCGGATCAGGCTCTGGTCGTAGCCGCTGTCGCCGAGCGCGCGCCGTGCCGCGCTGATGCGGGAGCTGAACGTCGCCTCCGAGACGATGCGGCCCTGCCAAATTGCGTCGATCAGCTCGTCCTTGCGCACGAGCCGATGACGATTGCGAACGAGGTGCACGAGCAAATCGAACACCTGCGGCTCGATGTGAACCATCGCGCCGGCGCGCCGCAATTCCTGCCGCGCGATGTCGAGCTCGAAATCGGCGAATCGGAAGTTCACGGCCATCCGTCCTGAAGCGGATGGCTTCGTCGCCGCCGGGCAACGACTTGTCAAATATTCGGCGGCTATCCGGCGGTTGCATCGTACCTTTAGGGAAAATCTCCAGGAAATCTCCAGAGAAATTCAGGACCGGCTCGGCTCGCAATCCAAGCCTGTCGTCTCGTCTGCGGCTAAGCGCCTGAACACGTCGAAAGTCGATTCCTGCCGACGCGCATCTGCGCGGCGGGCAAAATTCGAAAGGACGACGCGAATGGCGATCTCAGCTCGCTTTGACCCCGCCGCCGGCGCGCTGGTGGCGACTGGCGACAATCTCGACGACACGATCACGCTCAGTCGCGACGCGGCCGGAACCATTTTCGTTAACGGCGGTGAAGTGCCCGTCCTGGGCGGCACGCCCACGATTGCCAATACCGCCGAAGTCCAGCTGTCAGGCCGCGGCGGCGATGACGTCATTGCCGTCGGCAACGGCTTATCCGCGCTTCTGACGATCGACGGCGGCGCGGGCAACGACACGATCACCGGCGGCGACGGCGCCGACGTTCTCATCGGCGGCGCCGGCAACGACATCGTGATCGGCGGTCGCGGCAACGACGTGGCCTATCTCGGCGCCGGCAACGACCGCTTCATCTGGAACCCCGGCGACGGCAGCGACGTGGTCGAGGGCCAGGGCGGCTTCGACACGCTCGCGTTCAACGGCTCAAATATTGGCGAACACATCGACATCTCGGCCAACGGCTCGCGGGCGCTGCTCACCCGCGACGTCGGCGGCGTCAGCATGGACCTCGACGGTGTCGAGCGCATTCAACTCGAGGCCCAGGGTGGGGCCGACAACATCGCGGTCAACGACCTGACCGGCACGGACGTGAAGCAGGTCGACATCGACCTGGCGTTCAACGGCGCCGGCGATGGCCAGCCCGACGCCGTGACCGTTGATGCCACGGCGGGCAACGATCGGATCAGCGTCATCGGCAGCGGTGCCTCGGTGCTCGTCAAGGGGTTGTCCGCGCAGGTGACGATCGACGGCGCCGAGGCCGGCAACGACTCGCTCGTCGTCGATGGTCTCGACGGCAATGACAGCATCAACGCCGCGGCGCTTGATGCCGGCCTGATCAACCTTACGATCGACGGCGGCGCCGGCAACGACACCATTACCGGCAGCCGCGGCAACGATGTGCTGATCGGCGGGGCCGGCGATGACGTCGTCACCGGCGGCGCCGGCAATGACGTTGCGTTGCTGGGCGACGGCAACGACCGGTTCATCTGGAATCCGGGCGACGGCAGCGATGTGGTCGAAGGCCAGGCCGGCGTCGATACGCTGGAGTTCAACGGCGCCGACGTCAACGAGACGATCGCGCTCGCCGCCAATGGCGAGCGCGTGCTGATGAGCCGCGATGTCGGCGCGGTGACGATGGACGTGAACGGCGTGGACAGCATCGTAATCAACGCCAAGGGCGGCGACGACACGATCGTCGCTTCCTCGCTCGCGGCCGGGCTGACGCAGCTCGTGATCGACGGGGGCGCCGGCAACGACACCATCATCGGCAGCCGCGGCAACGACATGCTGACCGGCGGCGCCGGCGACGACGTCGTCGCGGGTAGCGGCGGCAATGACGTGGCCTCGTTGGGAACGGGTGATGACACGTTCATCTGGAATCCGGGTGACGGCAGCGACGTGGTCGAGGGCCAGGGCGGATTCGACACGCTCGCGTTCAACGGCTCCAATATCGGCGAGCACATCGACATCTCGGCCAACGGATCGCGGGCGCAGCTCACCCGCGACGTCGGCGCCGTGACCATGGATTTCGACGGCATCGAAGCGATCCAGCTCGAGGCCCTGGGTGGTGCCGACAACATCACCGTCAACGACCTCGCCGGCACCGGCGTGAAGCAGGTCGCCATCGACTTGGCGGCGTTGGGCGTCGGCGACGGCCAGCCTGACACGGTGACGGTCAACGCCACAGATAAGAACAATCACATCAGCGTCGCCGGTGACGGCGGATCGGTCGTCGTCGACGGACTGCCCGCGCAGGTGACGATCGCGGGCGGCGAGCCCGGCGACTCGCTCGTGGTCGCCGGCGTCGGCGGCAACGACTCGATCGACGCGTCGGCGCTCGATGCCGGCCGGATCAGCCTCACGATCGACGGCGGCGCGGGCGACGACACCATTATCGGCAGCCGCGGCGACGACGTGCTGATCGGCGGCGCCGGCAATGACGTCGTGATTGGCGGGCCCGGCAACGACCTGGCGCTGCTAGGCGACGGCAACGACCGGTTCATCTGGAATCCGGGCGACGGCAGCGACGTGGTCGAAGGCCAGGCCGGCTTCGACATTCTCGATTTCCGCGGCTCCGACGCCGCCGAGGCCATCGGCGTCGCGGCCAACGGCGAGCGGGCGCTGCTGTTCCGCGACGTCGGCGGCGTCAGCATGGACCTCGATGGCATCGAGCGCATCCAGCTCGCCGCCGCGGGGGGCGCCGACATCGTCATGGTCAACGACTTGACCGGCACCGACGTCACGCAAGTCGCGATCGATCTGGCCGCGGCGGGCGGACACGCCGGCGATGACCAGTCCGATCAGGTGATTGTCGTTGCCACCGGCGGCCACGACGACATCACTATCGCCCGCGACGGGGGTGGCGTGACGGTGAGCGGCCTTGCCGAGACGGTTACGATCCAGCACGCCGACGCGGCGCTCGACCGGCTCACCGTGTCGGCCGGTGCCGGCGATGACGTGATCGACGCCGGCAACCTTCCGGCCGACCAGATCAGCCTGACCCTCGACGGCGGTGCGGGCAACGACCTGATCCTCGGCAGCCACGGGAACGACACCGTCCGTGGCGGCAGCGGCAACGACGTGGCGCTGCTCGGCGACGGCAACGACGTGTTCGTCTGGAACCCCGGCGACGGCAGCGACGTGGTCGATGGCCAGGGCGGCTTCGACACGCTCGACTTCCGTGGCTCCAACGCCAGCGAGACCGTCAGCCTGTCCGCCAATGGCGGGCATGCGCTGTTCTCGCGCGACGTTGCGGCCATCACCATGGACCTGCACGGCCTCGAGCACATCGAGTTCGCGGCCATGGGCGGCGCCGACAACATCGCGGTCAACGACCTCGCCGGCACGGGCGTGAAGGGGGTCGCCATCGACCTGGCGTTCGTCGGGGCCGGTGACGGGCAGCCGGATGCGGTGACCGTCAGCGGCACCGCGGGCAACGATCACATCAGCATTGCCAGCAGCGGGGCATCGATCGTCGTCGGCGGGCTGTCCGCGCAGGTGACGATCGGCGGCGCCGAAGCCGCCAACGATTCTCTCGTCATTCGCGGGCTCGGCGGCAACGACACCATCGACGCGTCGGCGCTCAATGCCGGCCAGATCAGCCTCACGATCGACGCCGGTGACGGCACTGACATGATCTTCGGAAGTCACAGCGGCGACACCGTCGTCGGCGGCACCGGCAACGATGTGGCTCTGCTCGGCGACGGCGACGACCTGTTCGTCTGGAATCCCGGCGATGGCAGCGACAGCGTCGGCGGTGGGGCCGGAGCCGACACGCTCCTGTTCGACGGCTCCAACGCCAACGAGAGCATCACGATCTCGGCAGACGGCGACGGCGCCCTGTTGTCCCGCGACGTCGCGAGCGTCACCATGAGCACGAACGGCGTCGAGACAATGGACGTCCACACCCTCGGCGGCGCCGACACCGTGACCGTCGACGACATGACCGGCACCGCCGTCGACGAGATCCGCGTCGACCTCGCGGCGAGCGTCGGCGGCGGCACCGGTGACGGCCAAGACGACACGATCATGATCAACGGCACCAACGGCGACGATGTCATCTCGCTGTCGATCGAGAACGGGGCACTGGTGATCGACGGGCTTGCGAGCAAGGTCGTTGTCGATCACTTCGACCCCAATGACACCATCAGCATCGCCGGTCTGGGCGGCGACGACGTGATCGATGCTTCGGGCATTGGCGCCAATGGTCCCAAGCTCGTCTTCGACGGCGGCGATGGCAACGACGTCTTGATCGGCGGCGGCGGCAACGACACCATCAATGGCGGTAACGGCGACGACGTACTGCTCGGCGGGGGCGGCATCGACACGCTCGATGGCGGCCCCGGCGACAACATCGTCATCCAGGAGGCCGTGCACCAGTTCGCCTTCAGCGACCCTGACGATGGGGGCCAGATCCAGGCGGCAGCGCACCCGCTTGCCGCGGCCGAACACGATCTTGCTCCTCTGCCGGGGCTCGATCACAGCGCTCTGATCCACACGGACTTTTTCATCGTCTAGCGCATGTTCCGGCAAAGTGGGTACCGGTTCGCCGCCAAGAACTGCGCCACCAAGTGTCCCGATCCCGAAGGAACGGGACACGCTCTGAGCAATCGTCGGACCCGACCGACCGCGGGTGGCGGCAATTGTCGCTCGCGGCCACGGGCCGTCGCCCCCGGCCTGCGCCCGGCCCAGGGATGAACTCGCCGCCGCGCCGTGCCACCATCGCCCGGGATGGAATCGCTCGCGCTATGGTTCTCCGCCTCCGGGCGCATGGCACCGAAGCCGTTCGCGCGCGCCATCCTGGGGGTCTACGCGGCCGCCTTGCTCTCACTGCTGCTGATGTCTGCGCCGGTGATGTCTTGGGCCGGGCTCATCCCGTTCGCGCTGCTGCAAGCGCTCGCGGCCTGGGCCTGGTTCTGCCTCAACGCCAAGCGCCTGCGCGACGCCGGTCGCGACGTCGGCGCGGCGGCCGCCATCGCGCTCCTCTACGCGCTCGCGATCGTGCTGTTCCTGCTCATGGTCGCATTGCTGATGCCGCTCGGCGGCGCAGGGCGCACGCCCGACGCCGGCTGGTCCGGCCTTCTTGCGATGGCGAGAGGCGAGTCCGATCTCGGGCTCTTCGTCTATGTCGGTGCCGGCCTGTCGGCGCTCGTTCTTGCGCCCATGCTGATCGCGATTGCGTTTTCGATCTGGGCCGGGACGCGCCGCCGCGCGGGCCCTGCCGCCGCCCCGCCATAGCGCGGGCCGCGCATCGCGCCTAGATTAGTCGCGGTTTCCGCCGATCGGCGCGCGCGATGCTGCATTTCGCCTATGGATCGAACATGAGCCGCCCGCTGATGCGGGCGCGCTGCGCGGGGGCCGAGGCGCTCGGGACCGCGACGCTCGCGGGCTGGCGCTTCGTCATCAATCCCGACGGCTTGGGCTCGATCGCGCCCGACGCCGGGAGCCGCGTTCACGGCGTGCTGTGGCGGCTCACCGCGCGCGACTTGGCGGCGGTCAACGTCTACGAGAGCGTGGATTCCGGCCTTTACCTGCGCCGGCGGCTCACCGTGCGCTGCGGCGAGCGGCTCTCGGCGGCGCTGGTCTACATCGCGCGCCGGGAAGGGGAGGGCAGGCCGCGGCCGGGCTACATCGACCTGGTGGTGGAAGCGGCGCGCGAGTGGGACCTGCCCGCCGCCTATGTCCGCTCGCTCGCGCGCTGGGCGCCGTCGGGCTGGCGCGGCGCGCGGGCGCGCGACACCGGGGAGGCGGGATGAGCGCGGACATGGTCCACGTTATCCGTTACGTCGTCATCCGCGGCCGCGTGCAAGGCGTGGGCTACCGCGATTTCACCGAACGCGAGGCGCTCGGTCGCGGTCTCGCCGGCTGGGTGCGCAACCGGCGCGACGGCGCGGTAGAGGCGGTGCTGGCGGGGCCGCCGGCGCTGGTCGCCGACATGATCGCAGCCTGCCGGCGCGGGCCGTTCAATGCCCGCGTGGACGCCATCGAGGAGCGCGAAGGCACGCACGC
>JBLMXS010000180.1:0-9731 GCA_050257895.1 Thiohalocapsa sp. | reverse complement strand
GGGAGAGGGGTTTCCTTCGCCGTCACGCGCGGCGCCATTCGGTGGTGCCGTCCGGCTTGTCCTCGAGGATCACCCCCTCGGCCGCCAGCTCGTCGCGGATGCGGTCGGCGTCGGCGAAGCGCCGCTCTTTGCGGGCGAGCTTGCGCTGGGCGATGCGTGCTGCGACGTTCTCGGCATCGGCACCGTCGCCGCGCAGCCACTCCGCGGGGGCACGCGTCAGGACCCCGAGGAGGCCGGCACTCGCCAGCAACCTCCCCTGCAGCCGGCCACGGTCTCCATCGCCGCCGGCGCGGTTGATCAGGCCCGACAACTCGTGCAGGTGCGTCAGCGCCAACGGCACGTTGAGATCGTCGTCCAGCGCTTCGCGCACCGCGGCATCGACTTCGGTTTGCGCCGGCGGTTCGGCGGGCAAGGCCAGCGCACGATAGAAACGGTCCAGCGTCTGCCGCGCCTGGTGCAGGCGGTCCTCCGTCCAATCCAGCGGGTCGCGGTAATGCGTCGACAGCAGCGCGAGGCGGATGACCTCGCCGTCAGCGGCCGCCAGCGCGTCCTGCACGGTGATGAAATTGCCTTCCGATTTCGCCATCTTGGCGCCGTTCACGGTCAGCATGCCGTTGTGCATCCACCAGCGGGCGAAGGAGTGCCCGTCATGGGCGCAGACGCTCTGCGCGATCTCGTTCTCGTGGTGCGGGAAGATGAGGTCGAGGCCGCCGCCGTGGATGTCGAAGGTCTCGCCCAGTTCAGCTTCGCTCATCGCCGAGCACTCGATATGCCAGCCCGGGCGGCCGCGGCCCCACGGGCTGTCCCAGCCGGGCAGGTCCGGCGTCGACGGCTTCCACAACACGAAATCGCCGCGGTTCTCCTTGTACGGGGCGACTTCGACGCGGGCACCGGCGATCATATCGGCGCGGCTGCGCCGCGACAGCGCGCCGTAGCGCGTATAGGAGGCGACACGGAACAGCACGTGGCCTTGCGCCGCGTAGGCGTGATCCGAGGCGATCAGCCGCTCGATCATCCGGATCATCTGCGGGATGTACTGCGTCGCGCGCGGCTCGACATCGGGCTCGAGATTGCCGAGCGCCCGCATATCGTCGTGGAAGATCGCCGCCGTGCGCGCCGTCAGCGCGTCGATCGGCTCGCCGTTCTCGCGCGCTGCATTGATGATCTTGTCTTCGACATCGGTGATGTTTCGCACGTAGCGCACATGCTCGGCGCCGTATTCATGGCGCAAGAGGCGGTAGAGCAGATCGAAGGCGACGACGGCGCGGGCGTTGCCGATATGCACCAGGTCATAGACCGTCGGGCCGCAGACATACATCCGCACATTGTTCGGATCGAGCGGCTCGAACCGCTCCTTGCGGCGGTTCAGCGAGTTGTAGAGGACGAGGGGCATCGGCGGGTATCTACTGTCATTTGCGCATCATCCCCGCTTGCGCCGGAATGACGGCGGCTAGGTGCCAGTACTAGATTGCGCCGGCGCCGTCTTTGGCAAGCCCCGGTGGCGCGTCAGCCCTTTGCGGCGTCGCGATAGGCGAGGATGCGCTGGCGCAGGCCGGGGCGGCCGGCGGTTTCGACCAGGGCCGCCATGTCGGCCTCGCCATGGCGCGGGAATGTTAGTCCGAGCAAGGCCGACGCCGCCTCGGGCGACAGCGCGTTGGCGCCGCTCGCCGCCGCGATCGCGGCCGGCCAGCCCGGCTCGGGCGCGATGTCGGTGGCAAAGCCGATCGTGCGCGCCAGCGGCGCGTCGAAGGTGCGGTCTTCGAGCAGCAGGAGCCGGGCGATGTCGTTGCCGACGCGGTCGGCCAGCCGCCTTGTTCCGAGTGCCAGCCCGAAGCGCCAGCCGGGCATGCGGAAGCTGGCCTCCGGCGCCGCAATCCGGTGCATCGCGGCGCAGAACAGATCGGCGCCGGCGCCGACGACGCGCCCCTTGGCCAGCGCCATCACCGGCACCGGGGATTGGTAGACCAGCTGCAACAGCCGCTCGATCCGCACGAAACGCAGCAACAGGTCGCCGTCGGTGGCGCTGTCGATGCCGGTCAAATCGAAGCCGGTGCAAAAATGCCGGCCCTCGCCGCCAATGACGATGAGGCCGGCACCTGCGGCCGGCGCCCGCTCGATCGCCGACATCAGGGCCTCGACGGTCAAGGGGTCGAGCGCATTGCCGCGCTCCGGCCGGTTCAGGGTGAGGATCACCACTTCGCCGGCGCGTTCCTGCAGTACCGAATTGGCCATCTCGCCCAAGCCGCGATAACGCCGCACTGTAGATCACCCGGCGATAGCGGCAAAAGCGTTCACCCACAGGCCGCGGGAGCCGGCGATTTGACGGCACGCGGCGGCTGCGGATCCGCCCGATCGTCATCACCCGATTCGTTTTGACGCCGCTGCGACGCTCCGCGACCCCACAGGAGGTGGCCCACGCCATCGGGTTTCTCCCGGGCCCGGCGGCCGCGATGATCACCGGCGACACCCTGCCGATCGACGCCGGCTTACTGGCGCAGTAGCCCTCGCGCGGGCCGCCGTGGTCCCGCGGCTCCGCCTACCGCGGCGACTTGGTTTTCTTGTCGGCCGGGTTGTGCGTGTGGTGGCTGTCGCGCTCGCCGCCGCCGCCCGACACGCGGCTGCGGCGCGGGTTTGTCGGGGTGCCGGGTGCCGGCGTCTTCGGCGGCGCGTGAACCGGCTCGGTCGCATCGCGCTCGCTCTGGCCGGGGCCGCCATGCGAGCGGTCAGCCGCTGGGATCTTGTTGCTCGCCATGTCAGCGATCCTGCTGGTAGCCCTGATTCTTGCTGTTGACCTTGATGTTGCCCTGGCGGCCCTGCTTGTCGATGTTGCGCTGCCGCTCCTCAGCCGCGTCGGTTGCCAGGTCGGAGCGCGCCGTCTCCTTGTCCTGCGGCACTGGGCCCTTGCTGCTGCGCCCTGCCGGCGGCACCGGCGGCAGATCGTTCTTTGGCATAGTGCATTCCCTTGTCGTCGTTTGCTGCCACTCGGTGACTCAACGGCAGCGGCGTTCGGGAACTCCCCGCGCGGGAAATTTCCCGCTTTCGTCAGGGCCGGCCTTGACCGGGCATGACGGCCAGAGGGCATGATGATCGAATTTGAGCGGATAAAGGTCTACCGCAGCAGCGCGCCGGTGGTGTCGGCGTGGAAGGCGGCGAGATCCTCGGGGGCGAAGTAGTTGATGTCGCCGGGGGTGGCGAGGCCGATCGCGGCGGCATAGGCGGCGAGCCGGATCGCCAGGTCGAGATCGCCCGCCAGTAGCCCGTGCACGAGCCCGGCGACGAACGAGTCGCCGGCGCCGATGCGGTCGACGATCTCGACCGGATAGCGCGGCGCATAGCGGATCGTGCCGTGCGCCAGCAAGAGATCGCCAGGTTCCGTGCCGGTGCCGCGCGTCAGCGCGACGATCGGCATCCCGTAGCGCGCCGCGATCGCCTCGGCCAGCCGCTCCGCCTCCTCGCCGAACCCGAGCACCGCGCGGGCGTCGCGCTCGGCGACGACAAACAGCTCGACATAGGGCGCCACCGCATCGAGCACCGCCCGCGCCTCGGCCGGCTCCGTCAACGTCGCGCGGAAATTGAGGTCGTACGAGACCTTCTTGGCGGCGGCGCCGGCGAGCTGCGCGAGATGCGCGATGAGGGCGCGGCAGCTCGGCCCCAGCGCCGGGGTGATCCCGGAGAGGTGGAGCCGGGCGCTGGCGGCGATCAGGGCCTCCCACGGCGCGTCCTCGAAGCCCAGCTCGGCGGCGGCCGAATGCTTGCGGTCGTAGAGAACGCGCGCGTTGCGCGGCAAGGGGCCGGCCTCGAAGAACATCAGCCCGAGCCGTGCCCCCGGGATCCAGCGTACAAAGCCGGTATCGACGCCGTGCCGGCGCGCCTCGCCGTCGACGATGCGCCCGAGCGGCCCCTCCGGCAGGCGCGACACCCAGGCGGTGCGGCGGCCAAGCCGCGCCAACAGGCAGGCGACGTTGAGCTCGCTGCCGCCGATCCCGACCTCGAACCTCTTAGCCTGGTCGAGCCGCTGCAGGCCCGGCGGCGACAGGCGCAAGAGCGTCTCGCCGAGCGTCAGGAAATCGTAGGTCGGGATCTCCGGCATCGCGGTCTGCCCCATCTGCTCATTGTTTAGGCCCGGCATTAAGGCCCGGCTCATCTTCCTAATCTGGAGACGGCGTCGTCGATCGCCGGCGTGACCGGCATTGCGGCCTGCGCACCGTGCGCCAGGCACGCGAGCCCGGCGGCAGCGCTGGCGCGGCGCAACGCGACTTCGAGCGCCAGACGGCCATTGATCCCGGTCGCCAGGACGCCGACGAACGTGTCGCCGGCGCCGGTCGTGTCGACGGCGGCGATCGGCAATGCCGGGATGTCGATACGGCCGCCCTCGGCTAGAAATGCCGTCGCGCCATCGCCGCCGCGGGTCACCACCAGGGCGGTGCGCAACCGCGCGGCAACCGCTTGCGGATCGGCGCCGAGAGCGGCAGCCTCCCCCTCGTTGGCGACCAGGATGTCGATCGCCCCGACACTGTCGGGAGGCAGCGGCGCCACCGGCGCCAGGTTCAAGACGCTGCGCGCGCCCGCCGCGGCGGCTCGGCGCACCAGCTGCCAGGTCTCGGCCGGCGGCACCTCCATCTGGCAGACGAGGACCGTGTCGGGGACGAGCAGCCCGTCCGGGATGTCACCGGCGGCGGCCTCGCGATTGGCGCCCGAGGCTACCGCGATCAGGTTGTCGCCGCCGGCGTCGACGATGACCGCGGCGAGCCCGGTCGGCCGCGCCACCAGCCGAATCAAGGACAGGTCGACCCCCTCGGCGCGCAACCCCGCCAGCGCCGTTTCGGCAAAGGCGTCGTCGCCGACCGCGCCGGCCAGCATCACGTCGGCCCCAGCGCGCCGCGCCGCCAGCGCCTGGTTGGCGCCCTTGCCGCCGGGCAGCAGCGCGTACGCGCCACCGAGCACGGTCTCGCCCGGCGAGGGCAATGACGGCACCGGCAGCACCACATCGACGTTGATCGAACCGAACACCAGGATCACCGAAGTACAGTGCTCCAATCGCGCCGTTTAGTGAAGGCGCTGCCGCCGGCCGGGGTCGGCCGGCCGGTGGCTGGTTTGCCACTCACCTTGCCGCTCGCCTTGTCGCTCGCCTTGTCGCTCAGGGCGTTTCGCGCTAAGACCCGCGCCGTTCCGCGCGTTGCCGCGCGTCTGCCGCAGGAGAGGACTTGCCCATGGCACGCAACAAGATCGCTCTGATCGGCGCCGGCCAGATCGGCGGCACGCTGGCGCTGCTGGCCGGCCTTAAGGAGCTCGGCGACGTCGTGCTGTTCGACATCGTCGACGGGGTGCCGCAGGGCAAGGCGCTCGACATCGTCCAGGGCTCGCCGGTCGAGGGCTACGACGCGGCGGTCGCCGGCGCCAACGATTACAGCGCGATCCGCGGCGCCGACGTCGTCATCGTCACCGCCGGCGTGCCGAGGAAGCCCGGCATGAGTCGCGACGATCTGATCGGGATCAACACCAAGGTGGTCGGCGAGGTCGGCGCCGCGATCAAGGCGAACGCCCCCGAGGCTTTTGTCATCACGATCACCAACCCGCTGGATGCGATGGTGTGGGTGATGAAGGAGGCGACCGGCTTCCCGGCCAACCGCGTCGTCGGCATGGCCGGCGTTCTCGACAGCGCCCGCTTCCGCTACTTCCTGGCGCAGGAATTCGGCGTCTCGGTCGAGGACGTGACAGGGTTCGTGCTGGGCGGCCACGGCGACACGATGGTGCCGCTGATCCGCTATTCGACGGTCGCGGGGGTCCCGCTTCCCGACCTCGTCAAGATGGGCTGGACGACGCAGCAGAAGCTCGACCAGATCGTGCAGCGGACCCGCGACGGCGGCGCCGAGATCGTCAATTATCTGAAGACCGGGTCGGCCTTCTACGCGCCGGCAAGCGCCGCGATTTCGATGGCGGAGGCCTATCTGCGCGACAAGAAGCGCGTGCTGCCGTGCGCCGCCTGGCTGACCGGGCAATATGGCGTCAAGGATCTCTATGTCGGCGTGCCGGTGGTGATTGGCGCCGGCGGCATCGAACGCATTGTCGAGATCAACCTGGATGCGGCCGAAAAGAAAGCCTTCGACGAATCCTGTGCAGCGGTGAGGACGCTGGTCGACATCGCCAAAAAGATGCGCTCGGAAGCCGCGGCCGCGGCGCAATAGCGCTGCGTCATTGCGAGGAGCAACGCGACGAAGCAATCTCGACGATTGTCAACGCGGGCGGCACGAGATTGCTTCGCTTCGCTCGCAATGACGGGACGAAGCGCCGATGAACATCCACGAATACCAGGCGAAGGAGCTGCTGGCGAAGTTCGGCGTCGCGGTGCCGCAAGGCGCCGTCGCCTACACCGCCGACGAGGCGGTCGCGGCGGCGCAGCGGCTCGGCGGCAGCACCAATGGAGCAAGACTCTGGGCCGTCAAGGCGCAGATCCATGCCGGCGGCCGCGGCAAGGCCGGCGGCGTCAAGCTCGCCCGCACGCAGGACGAGGTGGCGGCGGCCGCAACGGCCTTGATGGGGCACAATCTGGTAACGCATCAGACCGGCCCCGAGGGCCGCGTCGTCAAGCGCGTCTATGTCGAGGTCGGATGCGACATCGCCCGCGAGCTCTATCTCGCCGTCTCGATCGATCGCGGCAATGGCCGCATCACCCTGATCGGCGCCGGCGAGGGCGGCATGGATATCGAGGAGCTGGCGGCGCGCGACCCGGACAAGGTCCTGCGCATCGCGATCGACCCGGCCGCCGGACTGTCCCCGTTCCACGCCCGTCGGCTGGCATTCGGCTTCGGCCTCAGCGGCGGCCAGGTGGCGGCACTGGTCAATTTCACCAGCGCGCTCTACCGCGCCTTCGCCGAGCTCGACGCCTCGCTCGTCGAGATCAACCCGCTGGTCGTGACGAAGGCCGGCGATCTCCTGGCGCTCGACGCCAAGATCGCGTTCGACGACAACGCCCTCTTCCGCCATCCCGAGATCGAGGCCTTGCGCGACGAGGACGAGGAGGACCCGATCGAGCTCGAAGCCGGCAAGCATGCGCTCAACTACGTCAAGCTCGACGGCAATATCGGCTGCATGGTCAACGGCGCCGGGCTGGCGATGGCGACGATGGACATCATCAAGCTCTATGGCGGCAGCCCGGCCAACTTCCTCGACGTCGGCGGCGGCGCGACCAAGGAGCGGGTGACCGTCGCGTTCAAGCTGATCCTCTCCGACCCCAATGTCGAAGCGATCCTCGTCAACATCTTCGGCGGCATCATGCGCTGCGACGTGATTGCCGAGGGCGTCGTCTCGGCGGCCCGCGAGGTCAATCTGCACGTGCCGCTGGTGGTGCGGCTCGAAGGCACCAATGTCGAATTGGGGCGCAAGATCCTCGGCCAATCGAACCTGCCGCTGATTGCCGCCGAGAATTTCGAGGACGCCGCGCGCAAGGTCGTCGCGGCGGTCAAGGAGGCGGCGTGATGGCGATCCTCGTCGATGCCAACACCACTGTGATGTGCCAGGGCTTTACGGGCTCGCAGGGCACCTTCCATTCCGAGCAGGCAATCGCCTACGGCACCAAGATGGTCGGGGGCGTCACTCCCGGCAAAGGCGGCACCCGGCATCTCGATCTGCCGGTGTTCGACACGGTGCACGAGGCGCGCGCCCGGACCGGCGCCACCGCGACCGCGATCTACGTGCCGCCGGCCTATGCCGCCGACGCGATCCTGGAGGCGCTCGACGCCGGGATCGAGCTCGTCATCTGCATCACCGAGGGCATCCCGGTGCTCGACATGGTGCGCGTCAAGCGCGCCCTCGATGGTTCGAAGAGCCGCCTCATCGGGCCGAATTGCCCGGGCGTCATCACCCCCGGAGAATGCAAGATCGGCATCATGCCGGGGCATATCCATCGCCGCGGCAAGATCGGCATCGTCTCGCGGTCGGGGACACTGACCTATGAGGCGGTGGCGCAGACGACGGCGGCGGGTCTCGGCCAGTCGAGCTGCGTCGGGATCGGCGGCGACCCGATCCACGGACTCGACTTCATCGACGTCCTTGAGATGTTCCTCGCCGACGACGAAACCGAGGCGATTGTCATGATCGGCGAGATCGGCGGCGCTGCCGAGGAGGAAGCCGCCCATTTCCTGCGCGGCCACAACAAGAAAAAGCCGACGGTCGGGTTCATCGCCGGTGCCGCTTCGCCGCCGGGCCGGCGCATGGGCCATGCCGGAGCCATCATCGCCGGCGGCAAGGGGGGTGCCGAGGACAAGATGGAGGCGCTGAAAAGCGCCGGCGTCACCGTCACCCAATCCCCGGCCGCCATCGGCACGACGATGAAAGAGGTGCTGGAGCGGCGTTGACCTTGCGGACCGCGGGCATCCTGGCCGCAACGCGGCCGAGGCCGCAGCGGTCCGAAAGAGCTGTTGCCCCTTCGGGAGGGCGCGCTCCACCTAGATTGTCATACCGGCGAAAGCCGGTATCCATCTGATCCGCGCACAACCCGTGGGACCGTCCCCCCCCCCCGCAGGTCCGCGGACGGACGATACCTGCTAGCCCTTCGGCAGGGCGCTCTCGATCTCGGCGGTGATCGCCGGGTCGCCGGGGCGGACCTGCGCCGGCCAGGCGCCGGCCAGCTGGCCGGCGGGGCCGATCAGGTATTTGTGGAAATTCCAGCGCGGCACGCCGCCTTCGCCGAGCTGCGCCGCCACCCATCGATAGAACGGATGCGCGGCGGCGCCGACCACCCGCTCCTTGCCGGCGAGCGGGAAATCGACCTCGTAATTGGTCGTGCAGAATGTCCGGATCTCGGCTGCGGTGCCCGGCTCCTGCTGGCCGAAATCATTGGACGGCACGCCGAGCACGACGAGGCCCTGGTCGCGGTAGCGCCGCCACAGCGCTTCGAGGTCGCGGTATTGCCCCGTGTAGCCGCAATAGGAGGCGGTGTTGACGACCAGCACCGGCCGGCCGCGCCACGTCGACAACGGCAGCTTGCCGCCGTCGATCGCCGCGAATTCGAACTGGTAGGCATCCCCCGTCGCGCTGTCGTCCGCCATGCCGCGTCCCTCTCCCAACCCATCGCCGCCTCGCCGCCCATGATAGCGCGTCTCCGCAGGCGCTGCCGAGAATCTGCCGAGACTTGGGCGGCGCATTTCGGTTGCGCCGCATCGGCGCTTCCCGGAGACTGCGCCGCCGCTGTCGCTGGATCTGATGCTGCTGATTTTTCTGCTGAAGGGCGTGTTGGTCGGCATTCTGATCGCGGTGCCGACCGGCCCGGTCGGCGTGCTGTGCATCCGCCGCACGATCCTGCACGGGCGCCTCGCCGGCTTCGTCTCCGGGCTTGGGGCGGCGAGCGCCGACGCGGTGTTCGGGATCATCGCCGGCTTCGGCCTCACCTTCGTCTCCGACATCCTGCTCGGCTTCCAGGACTGGCTACGGCTGATCGGCGCCGGCTTTCTGCTGTATATCGGCATCTCCGCCTTGCGCGCCGATCCGCTCGCCGGATCGCGCGGCCAGCGCGATCCCGAGAGCCTGATTTCCGATTACGCCTCGACCTTCGCGCTCACCATCACCAACCCGATCACGATTCTCGCTTTTCTGGCGATCTTTGCCGCGATTGGCTTCACCGGCGCCGATGCGACACTCGGTAGCGCCGCGAGCTTGGTGCTCGGTGTCTGGCTCGGCTCGCTGGTGTGGTGGGCCGGGCTGGCGTTCGGCGCCGGATTGCTGCGCGGCAGCTT
>JBLMXS010000179.1:0-6708 GCA_050257895.1 Thiohalocapsa sp. | reverse complement strand
CAGCAGGAACCCGCCGCCGACGCCGAACACCCCGGACAGAAAGCCGACGCCGCCGCCGATCGCGAGCAGGAGTGAGACGTCGAGCGACATCTCGGCGATCGGCAAGTAGATGTCCATCTTCGGGAAGCCACCGCTGCCGCGGAATCTCTAACCGTCCCGATTCGCGTAGCGGGCGGGTAGGGGCGCAAAGCTACAACCGTCGCCGTTGCCGGGAAAGCCCGAACCGCCGCACAACTCTAATCCCTCCACCCCTCACTCTCCCATCGCGCTCGAGACAGACTCCTCCCTCTCCCCGCGTGCCGGGAAAGGGAGAAGCGAGGGGCTGCTTCACTGCGGAATCGGATGGGAATGCGGATCGAAGCGAAGAAGCACGGTTTGCCACACTGTAATCGAGCGATTTATTATAGCGTCTAGTTACTCAACTGATTGGGGAAAATTCCCCGATGAAACGCGCCCTCGTCCTGTTTTGCTCGCTGTTGGCGCTGGCCGCCTGCGTGCCGCCGCCATCCCCGCCGCCAGGTCCGCCGCCGGGCCGCTTTGCCGCGCCGTCGGGCACCCGCATCTTCACCGTGTATTTCGGCTGGAACCGCGCGCGCGTGGGGCGGGCCGGCATGGCCGTGCTGCAGCAGGCGGCGGCGGCCTATCGTGCCGGCGGCGTCGTCACCGTGCAGGTGACCGGGTTCACCGACACCTCGGGCTCGTCCGCCTACAACCTGAGCCTGTCGGCGCGGCGGGCGCAGAATGTCGGGCATATTCTGACGAGCCTCGGGGTGCCGTGGACCGCGATGCAGATCGCCGCCGCCGGCGAGACCAATCTGGCGGTACCGATCCCGGAGGGTGTCCGCGAGCCGCGCAACCGCCGCGTCACTGTCGTCGAGTAGCGGCCCGAAAGCCGGCCGGGGAGCGCCGCTCCCACCGGTCAAAACAGCGAGGGCGCCCACCGGGCGCCCTCTTTCGCCTCTGCCGCGCAGCGGCAGGATACAGCCTACACCGCCTCGTACGGGAAGCGCCGGATCTTCTCGACGTTGCGCCCCTCGATGCGGATCAGCTTGGTCGAGGCATCGCGCCGCGGCGAGTGCAGGTCGCCCTCGTTGTAGACATAGGCCTTGCCCGGAGTGAGCTTGTAATCGCGCACATGGCGGACCTTGCCGGGCTGTGCCTCGCTGGCCGGCGACAGTTTCTCCCAATCGGTCATGATGGTCTCACCGACCGCTTGGCCGTAGATCGCCCAGGTCGGGCCGTGATCGTGCGGCTGGCTCTGCTTGGCGCCCTGGTTAACGTGGCCGAGGATGCAGAAGCCGAGCTGCGGATCCTCATAGAGGATCTTGCGGTCGGGGCCGTCGTCCGGCAGGTACTGGCGGACGAACTCCGGGTCGGTGCAGGCCCGCGACACCAGCTCGCAAACCTTCTTGCGGCCTTCCGGGCCGGGATCGTCGGCAAGGATCCGGTGACAATCGCCGGAAAACTGTTCAAGTGTGTACGCCATCAGCTGACCCCTCTTCTTGTCTCGGCAGCCGAGATGCCGATAGGCGCGAGATTATGCGCGGCGCAGTAGTGAGGCAAGCCGCCAACAATACGACCTGAACGCGCGAAAATACTGTATTTTACATACCGATCCTGAATATTATCGCGGGCGCGGTCTGTTGTCGTGCGGCGGGCCAAGGTTCGGCTAGACTTCACCGCCGAAGGATCCAACCGACCGTACCCCAATGCAGGCCGAAACCGCCCGTCCCCGTGCCGTCACGCCGCGCCGCCAGCTGGTCGCGCGCTCGCTGCTGGCGACGGCGCTCGCCGCGCTCGGACTATGGATCCTGTTCGACTTCCTGCCGGCTCTGGCGTGGTCGGCGGTGCTGGCGATCGCGCTGTGGCCGCTGTACTCGCGCCTGTTGTGGCTGCTGCCGCAGCGTGCCGACCGAGTGCTGGGCCCCTTGCTGGTCACGATCGGCATCGCCGTCATCATCATCGCGCCGCTGGTGCTGCTCGGCATGGCAATCGGCCGCGAAAGCCACGTCGTCATCGGCCTCGTCACCGAAGCGCGACATTACGGGCTGCCGGTGCCATATTGGCTCGGCAATTTGCCGTTCGTCGGCACGACGATTTCTGAATGGTGGCGTGAGAACCTGACCGATCCGGCGGTCGCCGACGAAGTGATCGGCCGCAACCTGCAGCACCTGACCAGTGCCGCGCGGCACTATGGCGGCGAGATCGTGCACCGCCTGGCATTGCTGCTGTTCACGCTGTTGACGCTGTTTTTCATGTTTCGCGACGGCGACTGGCTGACCGAGCGGCTGCGCGACCTGAGCGACCGGCTGATCGGGCTGCGCGGCGAGCGGATCGCCCGCCATATGATCACGGCGGTGCGCGGCACGGTTAGCGGCCTGGTGCTGGTCGGGCTCGCCGAAGGGGTGGTGCTCGGCCTCGTCTATCTCGGTGCCGGGTTGCCGTATCCCGCGTCGTTCGGCGCAGTGACCGGGGTTGCCGCCGTCATCCCGTTCGCCGCGCCGGTCGTCTACATCCTCCTCGGGCTCTACCTCCTGGCGGTCGGCAACACGCTGGGCGGCATCATCATCCTCGTTCTCGGCAGCATCGTCGTGTTTGTCGCCGACCATTTCGTACGGCCGTTCCTGATCGGGGGCGCAGCGCGGCTGCCGTTCCTGGCGGTGCTGTTCGGGATTCTCGGCGGGCTGCAGACGATGGGGTTTGTCGGGCTGTTTCTCGGGCCGGCGGTGCTGGCGGCGCTGATCGCGCTGTGGCGCGAGTGGACCGAGCCGGAGCACGGCGCGGCCGCCACCCTGCTCTCGCCCCCGCGCCAGCGTCTGGGGAAGCGCCCGGCCGTCCGTCCCGATGACGGCAAGGTTTGAGCCGGCGCGCCGTTCGGCCCGCGCGTCCCACGCGGCCGGCTTCCGCCCGAGGTTGCTGTTGACTCGCTGCGGCGTCCGGATTTTTCTTGTTCAGACAGCGCATCCTCATCGGCGCGATGGTCTTTCCCAAAGCCATGTTGGAGGAAGCATGAGATACGTCTGCGATGCGCCCGGCGACAAGACATGGTTCCGCATCGAGAGCGAAGCCGAAGCGGTTGCCGAATCGGACGTCATGCGCCACGCCGTCGAGAAGTATTTCCGCAAGGAGCAGGACAAGGCGGCGCAGAGTTTTCGCCCGGTGTCGAACGTCTATTTCGAGCAGGAGATCGGCCTCAAGGCGCACATCCAGCGCGAGATGCCGCTGTTCCTGACGTTGCGCGACGACGAGGGCAACCCGCTCGCCACCGCGATGCTGCCGCCCAATGGGCGCGACGATCGCAGCTTCCGCCCGATCATCGTCGGGCCCGGCAACGCCGATCCTTATCCCGAACAGGCCGACGCGATCCGCACGCTCGCCCACCATTACGGCATCACCCTCGAGCGGGCGCGCTGCTACCCCTACCGGCGCGACTGAGGAGGCGGCACGAATGACGGCGCGCCAGGCGCTGCGGCAGCTGATCGCCGGCGGCGGCTACACGATCGTACCGGGCGCCTATGACACGCTGACGGCGCGCCTCGTCGAAGCGGCCGGGTTCGCCGCGGTCTACCTGACCGGCGGCGGCTATTCGCGCGCCAACGGCTACCCCGATCTGGGCCTGCTGACGCTGAGCGAAAATGTCCGCTTTATCGGGCTGACCGTCGAGGCGGTGGACATCCCGGTGATCGCCGACGCCGACACCGGCTACGGCAACGCGATCAACATCATCCGCACGGTGCGCGAGTACGAGAAGGCCGGCGTCGCGGCCTTCCATATCGAAGACCAGGTCAGCCCGAAGAAATGCGGCCATTACGAGGGCAAGGAGGTGATCTCGCGGGCCGAGATGGTCGGCAAGATCAAGGCCGCCGTCGACACCCGCCGGGACGGCAACATGGTGATCATCGCCCGCTCCGACGCGCGCGCCGTCGAGGGGCTGGACGCCGCCGTCGACCGCGTCAACGCCTATCTCGAGGCGGGCGCCGATGTCGGCTTCGTCGAGGCGCCGCAGAGCGTCGAGGAGCTGCGCATCGTCGGCCGGCGCGTGCGTGGTCCCGCCCTCGTCAACGTGTTCGAGGGCGGCAAGACGCCGATGCTCGGCGCCAGCGAATTGGAGGCGATGGGTTTCCGCCTCGGGATCTACCCGTCGCAAACCCATCGCGCCGCGATCCGCGCCGCGCAGCGCGTGCTGCAGGCGCTGAAGGAGGACGGCGACACCAACCGCGTCGAAGCCGATCTCGCGACCTTCCAGGAGCGCGAGGAAGCGGTCGGCACCGACCGCTGGCGCCGCCTCGAAGAACGCTACCTGCGCCCGGAATAACCACAGAATTTCCTCCACCGGCGTCGCGGGGGAGGGCGACAATCCCGAGCGTGCACCGGCCAAAAACAGGCCCAATGTGAAAAACATTTCGAATGTGATGCGGATCACACTCGGCGCTCGGGTGTTGCGCTAAAGCGGCTGTGGTTGCTTTTAGTGGGGTCGCGATCGTGGCGCTTAGGGTGTTGAACAAGGCTTCGAACTTTTCGCGCGAAAACCGGATGTCGGCACACGCGCCGGCTGCCCGACCGTCAATGGCCGGGCGCTGAGGCATCGCGATGGCAAGCAACGGACATGTGCGGATCGTTGTCGACGACGATGTCTCGCTGCGCATCCTGAGCGGCGTCGCCGGGCGCTGCGGCGGGCGCGTTCGGGTCGCGCAAATCACGTGGCTGGAGCTGACCGTGCCGGAGAGGCCGGGGGCGCCGGGCAGATCGCGCGCATCGTCGGCGCGGCAAATGATGGTTTGGGCCGAGCCGGCCGAATAAAACCTGTTGAGCCTTCACCCCTTTTTGTCATGGCCGGCCTTGACCCGACCATCTACGTCTAGACGGGCGGCGGATGGAAGCCGGGGCATGCACAAATCGATGGGGGAAGGCTCCGCCGATTTGACCCGTTGGACCGGAGGCTGCTGACGCTGCGGCCGCTACGCCGCGGCCGGCTCCGGCGGGTGCAGCGTGCCGAGATATTGCCCGACATCGACCTCGTCGATCTGCTCCGGCAACAGGAAGATTTGGGCGTACTCGCGGTAGACGCCAGAGCTCAGGAACAGCTCGAACAGGTCGGGGTCGATGTGGCGCTCGCGGCTCATGCGCGACATGATATCGATGCATTCCGACAATTTCTTGCGCGCCTTGTATGGCCGGTCGCGCGCGGTCAGTGCCTCGAAGATGTCGGCGATCATCATGATCCGCGCCGGGATGCTCATCTGCTCGCGCTTCAAGCCGCGCGGATAGCCGGTGCCGTCCATCTTCTCGTGATGCCCGCCGGCCCATTCCGGCACCCGCCGCAGGTGCTTCGGGTAGGGCAGCGCTTCCAGCATGATGATCGTCTGCACGATATGGTCGTTGATGTGGTAGCGCTCTTCCGCGGTCAGCGTGCCGTAGCGGATCGACAAATTGTAGATCTCGCCGAGATTGGCCTTGTAGCTGGGCGGCTTGATGACGAAGCCCCAGGGGTTGCCGGGGCCGAGCGGTTCGCTGTCGTGCTCGATGATATGGCCGGGCTTGTCGGCGAGGAGGTGCTCGGTCGCCGGCAGCGCCGCGCGCGTCAGCGGCTGGCGGGCGCTTTCCTCCCATGACAGCCCGCACCGGTCGTCGAGCGTGCGCTGCCAGGTGATGGCGGCGATGCCCTCGAGCCGGGCTATCCGCTCCGGCGCCATGAACTCGCCGCCGATATTGCATTCGGCGACAAAAGCGTAATCGTCGTCGAGCCGAGCCCACCGCGCATCGCGCTCGGCGCGCAGCGCGGCCTCGTCGCCGCCGGCCATGACGCCGCGCAGGTAGTCGATTTCCGCATCGCGCTTCACGACTTCGAAGCGGGTGCGGATTTCGTGGATGCGGTTGTAATTGGTCTCGAGCTTGGTGGCCTTGTCGACGACGTATTCGCGGGTCGTCACCTTGCCGCAATCGTGCAGCCCGCCGGCGACTTCGAGCTGGTACCAGTCCTCTTCGCTCAGATGGAAACCGGCCAGCGGGCCTTCGATTGCGGCATCGGCGGCGCGGGCGAGCATGTTGGTGGCTTCCGGCACGCGATGGCAGTGCCCGCCGGTATAGGGCGATTTGGCGTCGATCGCGCTGGCGAAGACCTTGAGGACCGAGCGGAACAGGTTGCGCTGCGCGTCGATCAACATCTGGTTGTCGAGCGCCACCGCCGCCTGACTGGCGAGCGCCTCGATCAGCGGCACGATCGCGGCGGGAAAGGCGATCGTCTTGCCGTTTGGCCCGCGCGCGTTGATCAGCTGCAGGACGCCGACCACCTCGGAATCGTGGTTCTGCAGCGGCACCGTTAGAAATGATTGCGACTGGTAGCCGGTGCGCTGGTCGAAGGCGCGCGGCCCGCTGAAATCGAAGCCGGGCACGTTGTAGGCGTCGGCGATATTGATCGTCGCGCCGGTATTGGCGGCGGCGGCGACGACGTTGCTCTGGTTGGGGCTGCCGTCGGGTTCGCGCAACTGCACCGGGGCGAACGGGATCGCCGCGCCGGTGGTCCCGCCGAGCGCGATGTTCATCGTGTCGTTCCGCATCATCACAAAGCGCAGCTCGCTTCCGTCCTCGCTGACGAGATAGAGCGTGCCGCCGTCGGCGTTGCTCAGCTCCTTGGCGCCGAGGAGGATCTTCTCCAAGAGGCGGGCGTGATTGCGTTCGACCGACAGGGCGATGCCGAGCTCGATCAGT
>JBLMXS010000178.1:0-2837 GCA_050257895.1 Thiohalocapsa sp. | reverse complement strand
CCCGACCGGAGGGCGATGAGGCACGATCACCCCCTCCCAACCCTCCCCCATCGAGGGCGAGGGCTTTCAGCGGTCCGACCGTTGCTGCGGCGTCACTCGCTGGGAGCGCCGCGTTCTCGTTGGCAATCGGCGCGTTCAGGTCCATCGCCCGCCCCCTCGTCAGCCGCGCCGGCCGCTATTGCGCCGCCTCTCCCAGGCGAGGGCGGTCGCGATAATCGTGTCGAGGTCGGAGAGTTGCGGCTGCCAGCCGAGCAGCGAGCGCGCCAGCGCCGCATCGGCCACCAGCTCCGGCGGGTCGCCCGGCCGCCGCGGCGCCTCGCAGACCGGCACGTTGCGGCCGGCAATCCGCGCTACCGCCGCGACCACCTGGCGTACCGAACAGCCGCTGCCGGTTCCGAGGTTTACGGCACCGGCGTCGCCGCCGGCAGCGAGGTGGTCGAGCGCCCGCAGATGCGCCTCGGCAAGGTCGCTGACGTGGATATAGTCGCGCACCGCAGTGCCGTCCGGCGTCGGGTAGTCGGCGCCGAAGATCTGCAGCTGCTGGCCGGTGCCGAGCGCGGCGCGCAGTACCAGTGGGATCAGATGCGTTTCCGGCTCGTGGTCCTCGCCGATCTCGCCGTCGCGGTCGGCGCCGGCGGCATTGAAATAGCGCAGAGCCATATAGCGCAGCCCGTAGGCCTCGGCGTACCAATGCAGCGCCCGCTCGATCGCCAGCTTGGTCTCGCCGTAGGGATTGAGCGGGTTCTTGGCAGTCGTCTCGCTGATCGGCACCTGGTCCGGCACGCCGTAGACGGCGCAGGTCGAGGAGAACACGATCCTGTCGACCGCCGCCTCGCGCATCGCCGCCAACAGCGCCAATGTGCCGCCGACATTGTTGCGGTAGTACACCTCGGGATCGCGCACCGATTCGCCGACATAGGCAAAGGCGGCAAAATGCATCACGGCGTCGATGCGATGCGTTCGCAATGCCGCGACCAGCCGCTCACGATCGTGCAGCTCGCCTTCCACCAGCTTCCCCCAGCGCACCGCCTCGCGGTGGCCGCGCGACAGGTTGTCGTAAACGATGGGCCGGTGGCCGGCTTGCGCCAGCGCCTTGCAGGCGTGGCTGCCGACATAGCCGGCGCCGCCGGTGACGAGGATCGATTGCGACATCAGGGAATGACCGGTTAACAATGACCAATTAGGGTGGCCGCGGCGACTGCACAACGGCGCAGCGCAACCTCCTCTTCCCGGCGAGAGGAGATGCGTCAGCTTGCCGCGCTGGGCGGTTGCGGGAATAACCCTGCCGGCTGTCCGTTCTGGGCTGCGTTGGCCGCCAGTTCGGCGCCTCAGGCTCCCGAGGGGGATCGCGTTCATGCGCATTGCGATGATCGGGACTGGGTATGTCGGCCTCGTCTCGGGCGCGTGCTTTTCCGAGTTCGGGGTCGAAGTCGTCTGCGTCGACAAAGACGGCGGCAAGATCGCCCGCCTGCAGGCCGGCGAGATCCCGATCTACGAGCCCGGTCTCGACCAGCTGGTCGCCAGCAACGCTGCCGCCGGGCGGCTCGCCTTCACGACCGATCTCGATGCCGCGGTGGGGGGCGCCGACGCCGTCTTCATCGCGGTCGGGACGCCGTCGCGGCGCGGCGACGGGCATGCCGATCTCAGCTATGTCTTCACCGCCGCCGCCGAGATCGCCAAGGCGCTGGCGCGGTTCCCGGACGGCCATGCGGTCGTCGTCACCAAGTCCACCGTACCGGTCGGCACCGGCCGACGCGTCGAGCGCATCCTGCGCAACATTCTGCCGGCGGGTCATGTCGACGTCGCCTCGAACCCCGAATTCCTGCGCGAGGGCTCGGCGATCGGGGATTTCATGCGTCCGGATCGCGTGGTGATCGGCACCGAGAGCGAGCACGCCCGCAGCGTCCTCGGGGCGCTTTACCGGCCGCTTTATCTGCGCGAGACGCCGATCGTCTACACGACACTGGAAACCGCCGAACTGATCAAATACGCCGCCAACGCCTTTCTCGCGACCAAGATCACGTTCATCAATGAGATGGCCGATCTGTGCGAGGCCGTCGGCGCCGATGTCCAGGACATCGCCCGCGGGATCGGGCTCGATGGGCGGATCGGGAACAAGTTTCTGCATGCCGGCCCCGGGTTCGGCGGCTCCTGTTTTCCGAAGGACTGCCAGGCGCTGGTGCGCTCGGCCGAGCTGGCCCAATCGCCGTTGGCGATCGTCGACACGGTGCTGCGCGTCAACACCGCGCGGAAGCGGCGCATGGCCGAGCGCATTGCCGCGATATGCGGCGGCGACCTCGCCGGCAAGACGCTGGCGGTGCTGGGGCTGACCTTCAAGCCAAACACCGACGACATGCGCGAGGCGCCGAGCCTCGCGATCCTGCCGGCATTGCGTGAAGCCGGCGCCATCGTGCGCGCGTTCGACCCCGAGGGCATGCCGGAAGCGCGACGGCTGATGCCCGAGATCGAGTATTGCGGCGATGCCTACGCCACGATGGAAGCGGCGGACGCGCTGATCCTCATCACCGAATGGAACGAATTTCGCGGGCTCGACCTGCCGCGGATTAAGCGGCTCCTGCGGCAGCCCGTCGTCATCGACCTGCGCAACATCTACCAGCAGGACGAGATGATTGCGGCCGGCCTCGCCTACCACAGCATCGGCCGCCGCAGCAACGCACCGCGCACCCAACAGCCGGCCGCGCTGCGGGCTATCGCCTGACCGCCGCAGCCCAGACAAGCACCGAGGTCGTGTCAATGGGTACTGCCATGAAGCGGGTTCTCGTCACCGGTGGCGCCGGGTTTCTCGGCTCGCACCTGTGCGAGCGGCTGCGCGCCGA
>JBLMXS010000177.1:0-5167 GCA_050257895.1 Thiohalocapsa sp. | reverse complement strand
GCCTCTCCTCGCTCGTGATGGCGGACCAGATCCTGGTGCTCGAAAGGGGCTCGGTCTACGACGTCGGGACCCATGCCGAGCTGCTCGAGCGCTGCGACATCTATGCCGGCCTCTGGCACCTACAGCACCGTCACCTGCAAACGACACCTGTACCGCATGAAATCGTTCCGCTCCGGCCCGCTGCTGCCCAATAGCACGCCGCCCGACCAGCTCGTCCGGCTGTTCCAGTCGGAAACCGGCGAGATCGTCGAAGCCGCCGAGCCGCGCGGCGTGCGCTCGACGGTCTACGTGCTGGCGGCGTTCCTCGCCGGCCTCCTCATCATTTCGCTGATCACGCGGCTTGATCGCGTCGTCACCAGCACCTCGGCAACGATCGTCACCACCAACCCAACCGTCGTGGTGCAGGCGCTCGATCCCTCGATCATCAAGACGATCGAGGTGCACGAGGGGCAGCGCGTCAAAGCCGGCGACGTGCTGGCAACGCTCGATCCGACCTTCGCGACCGCCGATGTCGATGCCGTCAAGCTGCAGATCGCCAGCCTCAACGCGGAGATCGCTCGCTGCGAGGCCGAGCTGGCGCACCGTCCGTACCAACCGGCGGCCAATCCGGACCCGGCCGCCGCCCGCTATGCCGAGCTGCAGCGCTCGCTCTACCAGCAGCGCAAGGCGCAGTTCGACAGCCAGATCCGTTCGTACGACGCGCAGATCGCCCAAATCAAGGCGACGATTGCCAAGCACCAGAACGACGAGGCGCGCTACGCCGACCGCGCCAAGCTCGCGAAGGAAGTCGAGCAGATGCGGGCGACCCTTGCCGCCGCCCAGGTCGGCAGTCGGCTCAACCTCCTGGCCGCCACCGACACCAAGACCGAGCTGTTGCGCAATCTCGAATTCGATCGCAACAGCCTGGTCGAAAGCCAGCACCAGCTGCAGGCGACCGCGGCGACCCGCGAGGCCTTCGTGCAGCAATGGCTGGGCGATGCCAGCAAGGAGCTGGTCACTGCGCGTAATCAGCGCGACGCGGCGCTGCAGCAACTGGAGAAGGCGACGAAGAAGAAGGACCTCGTGCGGCTGACCGCCACCGAGGACGCAGTCGTCCTCAAAATGGCCAAGCTGTCGGTCGGATCGGTGCTGAAGGAAGGCGACGCGCTGCTTTACTTGGCGCCGCTGCACTCGCCGGTCGAGGTCGAGGCCCATATAGCCTCCCGCGATGTCGGCTTCATCCGCGCCGGCGATCCGGTCAAGCTGAAGCTTGACGCGTTCAACTTCGTCGAGCACGGCATGGCGGACGGCGTCGTGCGCTGGATCAGCGAAGGCTCCTTCACCAACAGCGACGAAGGCACCCCCGTCGAGCCCTACTACACGGTCCGGATCGCGCTGACCAAGGTCGCGCTGACGAACGTCCCCGAGGGCTTCCGCGTGATCCCCGGGATGACGCTGACGGCGGATATCCATATCGGCACCCGCTCGGTCCTGATGTACATCATCAACGGCGCGGTGCAGGGCATGAGCGAGGCAATGCGTGAGCCTTGAGCGCGAGCGCGGCGCCCACCGCGGCGGCGTCCGCCGGGCGTTGCGGCGTGGGCTCATGTTCTATGGCCGCGGCAACTATGCCAAGGCATTCCGCTGCTTTGCGCGCGCCGCAGCGGTCGGCGACAGCGAGGCGGCCTATCGCGTCGGGCTGCTTTACGCGCGCGGCGAAGGGGTCGTCGGCAGCCTCGGCGATGCACTGGTGTGGTTCCGCAAGGCGGCCGAGCAGGGCCATCTCGAAGCGCAATACCAGCTGAGCCTCGCCTATCTGCACGGGGGACGGACCGATGGCGGGGTCCTTGTCTGGTACAATCGCGCCGCCGCCAACGACGCCAATTTCGCCCAGCGCAACCGCGAGTTGATCTTCCCGAACGGGATCGAGGTGCCGGCCGACCCGGCCGAGGCGCTGCACTGGTCGCAGAAGGCGGCCGAGCAGGGGCATGCCGCAGCGCAAGCCAATCTCGCGCTGCTCTACGCCCGCGGCCTCGGCTGCGAGGTCGATTATGTGGCGGCGCGGCGCTGGTACACGGCAGCCGCCGAGCGCGGCAATGCCGCCGGCGAGCTGGGCCTCGGCGTCATCTTCGCCAACGGTTTCGGCGTCGCGGTCGACCTGGCGGCGGCCGCCGCCTGGTACGAGCGCGCGGCGGCGAAAGGCAACGCCGACGCGCAGGTGGCGCTCGGCCTGATGTGCGATGCCGGCCAGGGGGTGCCGCGCGACGGGGGACGCGCCGCCGCCCTGTTCAAGCACGCGGCCGACGCCGGCAATGCGCGGGCCCGCTATCACCTGGCGCTGCATCTGCTGGAGGGCGACGGGGTGCCGCAGGACCTCGTGGCGGCGGAAACGCAACTGCGGGCCGCTGCCCGCGACGGGTACCTGGCCGCGATGCTGCGGCTGGCGCACATGCATATCAACGGCGAGAGCGCCGCCTCGAGCGAGGTCGAGGGCGCGCTGTGGTTCCGCAAGGCGGCGGAAGCGGGCGACCCCGAGGCGCAGTTTGCCCTCGGGACGCTGCATGCGCGCGGCGAAGCGGTGCCGAAACGCCTCGAATCAGCGGCCCACTGGTTTTCCCAGGCGGCCGAGAAGGGGCACCGCGCGGCGCAGTTCAACCTCGCTGTCTTCTATCTGAACGGCACCGGGGTCGAACGCGACCCCGCCAAGGCGGCGCAGTGGTACGCCCGTGCGGCCGAGCAGAACATGCCGGCGGCGCAAACCAAGCTTGCCCAACTCTACCTCGCCGGCGAAGGCGTGCCGCAGGACCGTGAGGCCGGGATCCACTGGCTGCGCCGGGCGGTGGACGCCGGCAACGCTGAGGCCGAGACGCTGCTGGCGATGCTCCACCTGCAAGGCGACCAAGGCGGCGCGGCCGAGCACGACCGGACGACCGCCGAGCAGCTGTTGCGGCAGGCCGCCGAGCGCGGCTACGGGCCGGCCCTGTTGCAGCTGGGCCACCTCTATAATAGCGGCCGCGCCGGCGGCGGCAGCCAGGCGGAAGCCGTGCGCTGCTACCGCGCCGCCGCCGAAGCCGGGGTGACCGCGGCGCAGGTCATTGTCGCGGTCAACTCGCTGAATGGCGCCTGGGGAGCTCGCGATCCGCTGGAGGCCGCGATCTGGTTCCGCCGAGCCGCCGAGGCTGGGCACGTCGGTGCGCAGTTCCAGCTCGGGGTGATGTACTGCACCGGCGACGGGGTGCCGCGCGACCTGGCGGAGGGAACCGCCTGGTACCGCAAAGCCGCCGAGCGCGGCGAGGCGATAGCGCAATACAACCTCGCCGTCATGCTGTTTCGCGGCGACGGCGTTCCGCGCGATGTCGAGGAGGCGGTGCGCTGGTACCACAAGGCAGCCGAGGACGGCATCGCCGAGGCGCAGATCGCACTCGGCGACCTGCATGCGGTCGGCGCCGGCGTCGCTGCCGATCACGAAGCCGCCGCCCGCTGGTACGAAAAGGCCGCCAGCCAAGGAAACGCGACCGCACAGGCGAAGCTGGCCGGGCTGCGCGGGCCGCGGCTGGTGACGCAGGCGCAGCCGCTACAGGTGCGGCTCGGCTCATGAGAGGGGGGCGAACCGCAAGCCGCAACAACCTGTAACAACTTGAAACGGGTTGCTGTCAGTCGAGACAAGACTCCGCCGGTCCACCGCAGCTAGCATACGATGGTATGCAGTTGTAGGTGGGGTTCTCGCGATGGCGTCGGTTACCGGTTCGCGCCTGGCATTTTTCGCCAATGGCGTCTCTGATGCGACGAAGATCAATGTCGTTCTGACCGAAACCGGCGGCGATGTCGCCGGCAAGGCGATCTCCGGCGATTTCAACATCGAGGTGTTCACCAAGTCGCCCGGCTCCCTCGCCTCAGGGTTCCAGGCCAGCGCGTTCATCCAGGATGCGCAGCAGCTGACCAACAACGCGGTCCAGGCGGGCACGGTCACGTCGACGGAAACCCTGCTCGACGGCAAGGGCTATGTCCTGATCGACCTGTCCGGCGGCTCGAAGCGCGGCGAGACGATAACGATCGCCGGCAAGAGCGGCGAGACCTATTCGGTCTTCGGATCGCAAGGCGACACCATCATCGGCAGCGCCAATCCCGGCGTCTCGCAGTACATCGACGCCACCGGCACCAACAACAGCAAGAACCCCGGACCGTTCGAGGGCGCCGAGTCGGTGATCGGCGGCGCCGGTGACACCAGCGTGGTCGGCGGCTCCGGCGACGTCATCACGGGCGGCGCCGGCTTCCTGCAGGTCGTCGATGACAAGCATTCCGGCAACCAGACGGTCACCGGCGGCGCCGGCAGCCTCAAGGTCTTCAATATCGGCGCCGATTTCAGCATCACCGGCAGCACTGGCGGGACGACCTATATCGACGACAGCTACGGCAACGGCGGCCATAGCAGCATCATCGGCGGCTTCGGCACCGGCCTCCTCACCGACAAGGGGCTGAGCGGCGAGAACACCTTCATCGTCACCGACAAGAACGACCTCGTCACGGTCGGCAGCGCGCTGACCTACATCAACGCGCAAAAGGGCACCGTCACCATCACTGGCGGCACCGGGTCGACCAACGGCACGGTCGAAGGAGCCAGCGGCTACAACACCAACATCCTCGCCGGCCAGAATACGTTGATCACCCTGAACTCGGCGGCGACCTGGGTCGACGCCACGGCCGGCAGCACGACGATCACCGGCGGCTCGGGCAAGGCCCATATCGAGGCCGGCAAGGGCGACTCGATCACCGGCGGCTCCGGCGATCTCGAGGTCAACAATATCGGCAACAACGACACGATCACCGGCGGCAGCGGCAACCTGTTCTCCTTCGGCAAGGGCACCGGCGAAATCATCACCGGCTCGACCAAGGGCTCGACGGTCATCCAGAGCGGTGGCAGCTCGAGCATCACCGGCGGCAGCGGCACCGGGGACAATACGGTCACGGGCGCCGTCGGGGCCGACGGCAAACACGACAACACGATTATCGTCGGTGCCAACAAGGACACCATCACCGGCGGGTCGGCGACGACCTATGTCAACGCATTCGCCGGCAACGAGACGATCACCGGCGGCAGCGGCTCGACGACGGTGCTGGCCGGCAAGGGCGACTCGATTCTCGGCGGCAGCGGCAACTTCGAGGTCGATGTCGACAGCGACACCAACGG
>JBLMXS010000176.1:0-3305 GCA_050257895.1 Thiohalocapsa sp. | reverse complement strand
GCTCAGCGGCACCACCCGCTCCTTGCCGCCTTTGCCGCGCACCAGCAGGAAGCGGGGGTCGCGCTGCGCCGCCGCCAACGGCAATCCGACCAGCTCCGATACCCTGAGCCCCGCGCCGTAGAGCAGTTCGAGCAGCGCGCGCAGCCGCGCGCCTTCCTCGCCTTGCCACGCGGCGGCAGTGGCGATCAGCCCCTCGACCTCGCTCTCGCCGAGGATCTTCGGCAGCGGCCGGCCGAGCCGCGGCGGGTCGACCCCGGCGGTTGGGTCGTCGGGCCGCGCGCCGTCGCTGACGAGAAAGCGGTAGAACTGCCGCAGTGCCGACAGCCGGCGCGCCAGCGTGCGCGGCGCCAGGCGCTGTGCCGTCATTGCCGCGAGAAACTCGTGCAACGCCGCCGCCTCGGCCATTTCGAGAGCAATGCCGCGCGGTGCCAGAAAGGCCGCCAGCGCCGCCAGGTCGTTGCGGTACGCCGCCAAGGTCAACCGCGCCGCGCCGCGCTCCGCCATCAGCATTTCGAGAAAGGCCTCGACCTGGCGCGGCAACGGGGGTGGCACGCCCGGGCGCGGCGGCCGCCTATTTCGGGAAGCGGGCATCCGGCAGCACCTTCTCGACTGGCTGCGCGCGCGGCGAAAAATTGCCGTAGGCGAGATAGAGGGCGCCACCGACGATCGCCAGCACGACGATAGCAATGACGACGAAGAGCACGCTCAGTTTTGCCATGACGCCATTCGCATCCCCCAGCTTGTCCCGATCCGAGTGCCGGCAGCCGCCTGGGCTTGCCTTGCCTTGTCACGCACCGGCCGCGCTATATGCTAAGTACCCTCAGCGGGCGCTGCACGAAAGGGCGGCGCAGACGCCGGAGGCAGAGCGTGGATCTTCCGACGAGGCAAACAGCGGCAGCGGCGGCGCGGGCGCAGGTCTTTGTGCCGCAGCGCACGATCGTCCTCGTCGGCCTGATGGGCGCCGGCAAGACCAAGATCGGCCGCCGCCTGGCGAGCCGCCTCGGCCTGCCGTTTTTCGATTCGGACCACGAGATCGAGACGGCCGCGGGCGAGACCATCGAGGAGATTTTCCAGAACCGCGGCGAAGGCGTCTTTCGCGACGGCGAGCGGCGCGTCATCGCACGCCTCCTGGCGCGGCCGACGCATGTGCTGGCGACCGGTGGCGGCGCCTTCATGCATCCGGCGACCCGCGCGTTGATCGCGCGGCGCGCGGTCTCGGTCTGGCTGCGCGCCGATCTCGATGTGCTGGCGGCGCGCGTCGCGCGGCGCAACAACCGGCCGCTCCTGCAGGCGCGCGACCCGCGGGCGGTTCTCGCCGACCTGATCGAGCGGCGCTATCCGGTCTACGCCGAGGCCGATATCACCGTCGACAGCGGCGACGGCGCGCCGGAGGCGACGACGACGCGGGTGATCGCGGTGCTGACGCAATGTCCGCGCGCTTCGACGCCGCCCGATGGCCTGGGGGATGCCCTGGGCGATGCTAATACCGGCGAGCCCCTCGCGGAGCCGTTCACGGCGTTGTCGACGGAGAGTGGCGAATGAGCGCGCAACAGCGGGAAGGCGGCAGCGTCGAGACGCTGCGCGTCGAGCTTGCCGAACGGGCGTACGACATCCTTGTCGGCCCGGGCCTGATCGCGCGGGCGGGAGAGGCGATCCGGCCGCTGCTGCGGCGCCGTCAGGCCGTCGTGATCACCGACGAAACCGTGGCGCGGCACCACCTGGCGCCGCTGCGCGACAGTCTTGCCGAGCACGGCGTTGCGCATGCCGCCGTCGTTCTGCCGGCCGGCGAAGCGACCAAGGATCTCGCGCATTTCGGCCGGCTCGTCGACGACATCCTCGATATCGGCATCGAGCGCGGCACGATCCTGGTGGCGCTGGGCGGCGGCGTCGTCGGCGACATCGCCGGGTTTGCCGCCGCGACAGTGTTGCGCGGCATCGATTTCGTGCAGATCCCGACGACGCTGCTGGCGCAGGTTGACAGTTCGGTCGGCGGCAAGACCGCGATCAACACCCGCGCCGGCAAGAACCTGCTCGGCGCGTTCTACCAGCCGCGGCTGGTGCTGGCGGATACGGCGAGCCTTGCGACATTGGCGGCGCGCGAGGTGCGGGCGGGCTATGCCGAGATCGCCAAATACGGGCTCATCGCCGACGCCGGCTTCTTCGAATGGCTGGAGGCGAACGCAGCTGACGTCTGCGGCCTCGAGGCGGCGGCGGTGCGGCACGCGGTGCTGGTCAGCTGCCGGATGAAGGCAGAGATCGTTGCCGAGGACGAGCGCGAGACCGGGGATCGGCGGGCCCTTTTGAATTTCGGCCATACCTTCGGGCATGCGCTCGAGGCCGAGACCGGGTTCGGCGACCGCCTGCTGCACGGTGAGGCGGTGGCGCTCGGCATGGTGCTGGCGTTCGATTTCGCGGTGCGGCTCGGGCTTGCCTCGGGACAGGACGCGCATCGCGTGCGCCGTCACCTGGCCGATGCCGGCCTGCCGACCGGATTGGCGGCGCTCGGCCTTTCCGCTGCCGCCGACGCAAGTCTCGCCGACCGCCTCCTCGGGCATATGGGCAAGGACAAGAAGGTGCGCGACGGCGCCATCACGCTGATCCTGCCGCGCCGGATCGGCGAGGTGTTCGTGATGCGCGACGCTCCGGCCGCGGAGTTGCGCGCGTTTCTCGCGGAAACGCGGTAACCGCGCCGCGCTTAGGTCCCTTGGCGGAATACACAACCGCTGCGGGTACGGCATCGAAGAAGGAGTGCCCCTCACCCTGTCCCTGCTTCGCGGGGCGAGGGATGACGCTGCTCCGCCCGTCGAGACGTTCTCCCTCGCGCCGCTTGCGGGGAAGGGGCAGGGTGAGGGGAAGCGGGCTAACCCCTCCGGCGGCTTTTAGCGGATAGCGACGACCGGAAGCCTCGACTCGTCATGCCTGGCCATGACGAGCTCTATTGTATGCGGGTCACCGTCAAATGCTGGCTGGTGTTACATCGGCCGGTGGCTTGGCGGCTGGGTCGGCTTGGTTCGCGAGCATCGCGGAGCGGTAGAAGTTGACGATATAAACGCGGATCGCCGCGGTCAGGCTCGACTCGGCGCGCTGGCGGTCAATCTCGGTGACGAGATCGTGGATGCTGAGCCGTTGCCGGCGCGCGATCTCCTGCAAGGCCTCCCACATGACGGGTTCGAGTCGGACGCTGGTGCGGTGGCCAGCGACGACGACGTTGTGGATCGCCAGTGACGAGGGGCTGCTTTCGGGGTCGCGGCGTAAATGCCGCTCGGATGCGAATGCCATGGCCGCAGTCTAATCGCGGAGTCGCG
>JBLMXS010000175.1:0-10487 GCA_050257895.1 Thiohalocapsa sp. | reverse complement strand
TGCGGGTCGCCGCCGGCCGGCGGCTTGTTGGCACTCGGCTGGTAGGGCGGCTGCATCGTATTGACGGCATAGAAATCGCCCGGGGTGATCTGGCCGTCGCGGACGAATTTCGGCGGCCCCTGCAAGGCCGATTTCGGCGAGTCGTCGGCGACCTTCAGGGTTTTGCCGTCGGCCTCGACGACCGCGATCTTGTCCTTGGCCGGGCTCTGGTCGGCGTTCGGATAGCTTGGGGTGCAGGCGCAGACCAGCCAGAAATGGTTGAGGAACGAGCCGCCGAAGGCGCCCATGAAGAAATTGTCGGCCAGCGTGTAGCGCTGCGCGACATGCCACAGCGGCAGGCTCGACGCGGCCAGCGCGTAGTGTCCCATGACGAGCCCCCCGGCATTGGCCCAGGCGGCGAATTTGTCGTTCTTGCCGTCGTCGATCTGCATCTGGTTCTCGTAGAACAGATGCCAGAGGTCGCGCGTGGCGACGCCGACCGGGCGGTCGAAGCCGCGCGGATCGTCGATCGCGAACGGCCGGTTCGCCAGGTGCAGCGTCTCCTCTTCGCGCACCGGCGGGCTCACCCCCTGGGCGGTCAGCCCGCCCCACACGGCCGGCAATTCCTTCAGCAGCGAGCCGTCGCGGTCGCGCTGCAGGGCCATCTCCGGGGCGACGTTCTGCAAGCCGTTGGCGCCGGGAAAATAGCCGTAGAGATTGTCGAAGCTGCGATTCTCGGCGTAGATCACGACGACCGTCTCGATTTGGTCCAGCGCCGGATCGGCGGCGGCGGTGCCGGCAAATGCCGCGGCAGCGAGCGCGAGAAGGGCGAGCAGAGCTTTTCTGCACATGGCTCGATCCCAAGTTGCAAAAGGTGCAGCTCGGTTTACTCCATTCCGTATGTCAGTTTTATGAATTCCCGGCCTTGGCGAATTCGTCGAGGCGATCGGCGAGCCGGTTGAGCTCCCATTGCCGGGCCAGCCCCGCTGCGCCGGCCCATGTCGGGATCTGGTCGGCGAGCGGCGGCAGCGGCGCCGTCGCATCCATCGTCGCGATCCGGCGGTAGATCCGCAGCTGCTCCGCTTGCGCGGAGAGCTGCCCGGCCGCGAAGGCCTCTTCGAGCGTCGCGTATTTGCGCAACAGCGCCGCCGCGCCCTTGGGTCCCACGCCGCGCGCGCCAGGCAGCCGGTCCGACGGGTCGCCGCGCAGCGCAATGAAATCGGGCACCTGGGATGGCTCGACGCCGTAGCGCTCGCGCACCTCGGCGGGGCCGATGCGGGCCATCTCGCCGGCCTTCACCGGATGCAGGATCGTCGTCCGCGCCGAGGCGAGCTGGAACGCGTCGCGGTCGCCGCTGGCGACCAGCACTTCACCGCCGGCCCGCTCCTCGAAAGCCACGGCCGCGGCGAGGAAATCGTCGGCCTCGTATCCGGCCGCCTTCGCGTTGGCAAAGCCGCAGGCGGTGACGAATTGCGGCAGGATTTCGAGCTGCTCGACGATCTCGGCATCGAATTGGCGCCCGCCCTGGTAGCCGGGAAACAGCTCCTGACGGTAGGTCGGGGCGCTCAGCGTGTCCCACCCGACCAGCACCGCGCGCGGCTGCTCGCTGTCATAGAGGCGGAGGAGAAAATTGGCGAAGCCGACGATGGCGCCGGCCGCCTTGCCGCCCCCGCGGCGGATCGATTTCGGCAGCGCGTGGTACGAGCGGTGCGCGAAATTGTCGCCGTCGATCACGAGGAGCGGCCGCGTCATCGCGCCCGCATCGTCCGGAAGGTGACGGAATACCGCAGGCTTTCGGCCGGCGGAATGCTGTGCTCCCACAGGCCGCGCGCGGCGCCGCGCAGCAGATAAGCCGAACGCGGTTGCAGGTTGATCTCAGACCGCTCCCACGGCCTGCGCCGCGACACCCGCACCCCGCCCTCCCCCGCTTGCGGGGGAGGGTTGAGGTGGGGGTAAACACTGCGCCGGAACCGGAACCGACACGACGAGAGGAACGAGATGCCGATGACGTCGCCGAATTGCGGCCGGTCGCGGTGCCAGCCGATCGCCGCGCCCGGCGCGTATTCGGTGACGAGGGCATGCTCGAGCGCCTCGGCCGCGAGGCCGGCGAAACTCGCGGCGCGCTGGCGCAGCGACAGCAGGAAATCGGGGATCGGCTCGGCGAGATGCACCCGGCTGTCGGCGAAATCGTAGCGCAGCCCGAACGAGACCACCCGCCGCTTCCCAAGGAAGCCGCGAAACTCGAACTCGCGCAGCGGCAGGTCGGCGAACCGCTCCACGAGTTCCCCCTCCTCCACCGGCGGCAGCAGGTCCAGCCGGTAAAGGAAACCCTCCGGCAGCGCCGGCAACAGCGGGGCCACCGGCTCAAGCAGGCTCAGCTGCACGGCCATTAACGAGCCTCACCGGGTCGAGAGTGCTTCGCTGCGCTCGCAATGACGCCTCCACGGGGACGTCATTGCGAGGAGTGGAGCGACGAAGCAATCTCGATCGCGCAAGAAGGGCTGCATCAGCATAATATGGCGCCTCGACGGCAATTGGGCAGGGAGCGGGAGAATGAGCGACAGCAACAGCGGGCCGGGGGCGATCGAGCGGCCGATCCTTGCCAACGAGCCGGGCGACTACTGGGGCAGTGACGCCGTTGCGATGATGCTGCGCGAAATCGACCTGCCCTATGTCGCGCTTAACCCCGGCGCCTCCTATCGCGGCCTCCACGACAGCCTCGTCAACCTGATGGGCAACCGCGACCCGCAGATGCTCTTGTGCCTGCACGAGGAGCACGCGGTTGCGATCGCGCACGGCTACGCCAAGGTGACCGGCAAGCCGATGGGCGCCATTGTGCACAGCAATGTCGGGCTGATGCATGCGACGATGGCGATCTTCGACGCCTGGTGCGACCGCACCCCGGTGTTCGTGCTCGGCGCCACCGGGCCGGTCGACGCCGCCAAGCGGCGGCCGTGGATCGACTGGATCCACACGGCGCAGGACCAGGGCTCCCTCATCCGCAACTACACCAAGTGGGACGACCAGCCGGCATCGGTGCCGGCCGCCGCCGAGTCGGTGCTTCGCGCCTACCGCATGATGATGACGCCGCCGAAGGGGCCCGTTTACATCTGCCTCGACGCCGCCCTGCAGGAGAGCAAGCTCGGCGCGCTGCCCTCGCTGCCGAGCGCCGACCGCTTCCGGCCGCCGCGCGCCGCGGCCCCCGACCCGGCCGCGCTTGCGGAGGCGGCGGCGTTGCTGCAGCGGGCCGAGCGGCCGCTGATCCTGGTCGGGCGCACCTCGCGCGGCGAGGCCGAATGGCAGCGCCGCGTCCAGCTCGCCGAGGCGCTCGGCGCCATCGTCCTGACCGACGCCAAGACCGGCGCCGGCTTCCCGTCGCGCCACCGACTGCAGGGGCCGCCGGCCGGCAACAACCCGAGCGAGGCGGCGGCGGCGCTGATCCGCCAGGCGGACGTGATCCTGAGCCTCGACTGGGTCGATCTCGGCGGCGCCCTCAAGGCCGGCTGGGGCAGCGACCCAGCCGTTAGCTCCATTGGCAGCAAGGTGATCCTCGCCTCGCTCGACCACCTTGTGCACAACGGCTGGAGCATGGACTATCAGGCCCTGCCGCCGACCGATTTGCATCTCGCCGTCGAGCCCGATGTCGCGGTCGCCGCGCTGCTGCCGCTCTTGCAGCCGCGGCCGCCCGGCTGGGCGGACCGCCCGGCAGCCGCATTGCAGGCGCCCGATCTCGGCGGCGGCGACAAGATCACGCCCCTGGGGCTGGCGGCGGCGCTGCGCGAGGCGGTCGGCGGCCGGCAGACCTGCCTCATTCGCGGCCCGCTCGCCTGGGCCGGCAACACCTGGGACGTCGCGCACCCGCTCGACGCGCTGGGCGGCGACGGCGGCGGCGGCGTCGGGGCGGGGCCCGGCATGGCGGTCGGCGCGGCACTCGCCTTGCGCGGCAGCGGGCGGCTGCCGATCGCGGTGCTCGGCGACGGCGACTTCCTGATGGGCTGCACCGCCCTGTGGACGGCGGCGCATTACCGCCTGCCGTTGCTGGTCGTCGTCTCGAACAACAATTCGTTCTTCAACGACGAATTGCACCAGGACCGCATGGCGCGCCAGCGCAACCGGCCGGTGCAGAACCGCTGGATCGGCCAGCGCATCGCCGACCCCGAGCCCGATCTCGGCCTCCTCGCGAAGGCGCAGGGCGGCGAAGGCTGGGGCCCGATCCGCCGGCCCGACGAATTGCCGCGGGCGTTGCGCGCCGCGATCGAATGCGTCGAAGGCGGCGGCCTCGCCGTCGTCGACGTCCGCGTCGAGCCGGGCTACGCGCCGGTCAACAGCGCCGCCGTCGCGCGCGGCTGAGGGTTGCGCCGATGAGCGATGAACTGCCGACCGCGGCGCGCGTCGCGGACCCTGGGATCCGCGCGCTCTATAGGCTTGAGAACCGCTGGCAGGCCTGGCTTGACGTCGAGGCGGCCTTGGCCGAGGCGCAGGCCGAGCTCGGGATCATCCCGGCCGAGGCGGCTGCTGCCATCAAGGCGAAGGCACGCTACGAGCTCCTCGACCGGGCGCGCATCGACGAGGGCTTCGCGCGCACCGGACACACGATCGTGCCGCTGGTGTGGGAGCTCTCGCGCGTCGTCGGCGAGCCCCATGGCGGCTGGGTGCACTGGGGCGCGACGACGCAAAACATCACGCAGACCGGCGATCTCTTGGTGCTTCGCCAGGCACACGGAGTGTTCCTGCGGCTGATCGGCGAGGCGCTGATTGCGGCGGCCGAGCTGGCCGACAAGGGCGCCGACATGCCGATCGCCGGCCGCACCCACGGGCAGCACGCGCTGCCGGGACCTTCGGCTACAAGGTCGCGGTGTGGATCGACGAGCTGATCCGCCATGTCGAGCGGTTCCGCGAGGCGGCGCCGCGGCTGTTCGTCGCGATGCTGGGCGGCGGCGCCGGCACCTACGCCTCGCTCGGCAAGATGGGCCCGCCGGTCCAGGAGGGGATCGCCCGCCGCCTCGGGTTCGGCTCGATGCCGGTGCCGTCCCGCACGATCGGCGACCATCTCGCCGAGAATATCTGCCTCCTCGGGCTGCTGGCGGCGACCTGCGGCAAGATCGGCCGCGAGATCTATACGCTGATGAAGACCGAGTTCGGCGAGGTCGAGGAGCCGGTACCGCCCGGCACGGTCGGCAGCTCGACGATGCCGCAGAAGCGCAACCCCAAACTCTGCCAGGACATCATCGCGGCGGGCGCCGAGATCCGCGCGCTCGTGCCATTGGCGCTCGAAGCGATGATGACCGAGCACGAAGCCGACCGCACCACCAGCCTGATGATGGACGCCGCCGACGGGCGGGCCGCCATCGCCGCCGGCGACATGCTGGCGCGGCTCGTCGAGGTGTTGCGGGGCCTGCAGCTCGACCCCGAGCGGATGCGGCGCAACCTCGACCTCGGCGGCGGGCTGATCGTGGCCGAGGCCGTGATGCTCGATCTCGGCAAGGTGATCGGTCGGCAGCACGCGCACGATGTCGTCTACGACGCGGCGATGGCGGCGGCGGAGGCGCGCAAGCCGGCAGGCCGGTCGTTCGGGGCGCTGCTGGCGGCCGACCCGCGGGTCACGGCGCATCTCGATGCGGGGCAGATCGCCGCGCTGCTCGACCCGACCGCCTATACGGGCCTCTGTGCCGAGATGGCCCGCGAAGGGGCCCGCCGGGGACGCGCAACCGCGGACCAGATCAGGCGCTAAGGCGTTCACCTGCGACGGCAATTTGCAGCCGCAAGGGTGGCTGCGCGTGATAAGCAACATAGGCTATCACGCGCGGAAGCGTCCGCTGCCGCAATCGGAGCCGCGCGCCGTTCGTGAGGAGAGCGGGATGGTCGATGACGAGGTGCAACGCGCCACCGAGCTCCGCCGGGTCGCGGCCCGGCTGAGGGGCTTAGCGCGGCAAACGAGTTCGCCCGATGCGCGCCGCGCCCTCGGCGATCTCGCCGAGCGTTTCGAGGAGATGGCGGCGCAAATCGATGGCGGCGACGGCGACGGCGCCGCCTGCTGAACCGGCCGCTCTACTGGGGGTTTGATCGCGAGGCGGACCGCAGCTCGTCGGCGTCCCTGTCCAGCTGCTCGGCGATATGGCGCAGCTCGTCGCCGACGTCGGGGGCTCGCGTCGCAAGTCGGCGCAATTCGATCGCGGCCATCCGCAGGAACTTGATCGTGTTGTCTACGGCCTGCAGAATCCGGTCGTCCATCCCTGCCCCCGCGCCTCCCGGAACCCGGAGGCGATGCCGCCGTCAGCAGCCGCCCTCGCTGCGGCGCGACACTACCAGGATTTGCGCAATGCGGCCATCTCGGGCATCCGGTATAAACCCGAAGATAGGCCGTGCCCGGAGCCAACTGCCGCCTCAGTGCTCGCGCAACAGGCGGCCGTAGCCGGCGATGCGGGCGCCGACGCCGGCCAGGCGCAGCGCCTGCCACAGGGTCGCCTGTGTCGAGGTGACGGCCGGCCTTGCCGATGCGGTTTTCCAGCGCGTCGATGATCGGGTGCGAGCGGAAGTTGAGGCAGGCGATGATCATCCCGTCGCTGGCCGAGTCCCAGGCGCCCAGCGCAAAATCGAGAACCTCCGCCGGGCCCGGCGCGGCGAGTGCACGCTCACTCGGTCGGGCACGACGCGCGGGTACCACGCCTCGACGACGCTGTCGACGCTGGGCAGGATGACCCCGAGCCGCACCGCCTGCCGCGTCTCCGCTGCCATCACGGACCTCCCCAGCACCTCCGTGGCGACGCGCGCCGACGATAGCACGATCTTTGACCGCAACGCGAAGCGGCCGCACAATGCGCGCCGTCATGGTCATCGGGACGTCACGCACATGAAGTATGTCGAGCAGGTGTTGCAGCCCGGGGAAACCGTGCTCTACGCCACCAGTCTGCACTGGCTCGTCTACCTGCGCGCGATAATGCTGCTGATCGTCGCTATCATCTGCGTCGTCGTCGCCTCCGGCTTCAACGACCAGTCGCTGCCAAAGCTGGTGTTGTTGGCGGTTGCGGCGGCGCTCTGCCTGTGGGCGATCCTGTCGGCGGTGACGGCGCTGATCCGCCGCTCGACCACTGAGCTTGCGGTCACCGACCGCCGTGTCATCTTCAAGACCGGCATCTTTCAGCGGCACAGCATGGAAATAAACCGCTCGAAGGTCGAGACGGTCGGCGTCGACCAGTCGATCCTCGGCCGCCTGCTCGGCTATGGCACGGTGATTGTGCGCGGCACCGGCGGCAGCTTCGAGCCGATCCCGTTCATCGGCGATCCGCTGACCTTCCGGAGCCACATCACGGCGGGGTAGATGCCGCAGACTCGCGCCGCACCCGCCCCGCCCCGCGCCGGCCACCCGACCAGCGAAGAAGGCCGCGCCTCGCTGACGATCGGCCTGTCGGCGGTGATCGTCGCCGCCAGCATCAGCGAGCCGCGAATCCTGACGGTGCCGCAGCCGGCGCGGCAGCCTGCCGACGCCGCTCACACGGAGGGCGTCGTCGAGGCCTTGCCGTCGGGGCCGCTCGAAGCGCAGCACCGCACGCTGGAGATTGGCCTGCGCAGCTGGGTCGAGCAGCAGACCGGCCAGCGCCTCGGCTATGTCGAGCAACTCTACACGTTCGGCGACCGCGACCGGGTCGCCGGCGAGGAGGCGCTGGCGTTGCCGGCGCTCGTCGTCGCCTATCTGGCGCTGGTGCGCGAGGTGCGGCCGGCCGCCGGCGCCGAATGGCGCAACTGGTACCGCTATTTCCCCTGGGAGGACTGGCGCGACGGCAAGCCCCTCTTGCTGACGGCGCTGGAGGCGCGGCTCGAAGCGTGGGCCGCGATGGCCGACGGCGAGGCCGAGCGCCGGCTGCGCCACGAGCGGCTCGGCCTCGCCTTCGGCCTGCACGGCGCGGCGTGGAACGAGGAACTCGTCCTGGAACGCTACGAACTGCTGTACGAGGCCGGGCTGGTCGCCGAGGCGGCGCGCGACGTCGGCGGTCTGCCGCAGCTGCCGGATGGCAGCGCCGGGGCCGGGATGGCCTCCGACCATCGCCGCATCCTGGCGACCGCAATCGGCCGGCTGCGAGGCAAGATCAAATACCGTCCGGTCGTGTTCGAGCTGATGATGCCGGCCTTTACCTTGCTGCAGCTGCAGCGCACCATCGAGGCGTTGTCCGGGGTGCGGCTGCACAAGCAGAATTTCCGCCGGCTGGTCGAGCAGCAGGGCCTCGTCGAAGAGACCGGTGAGATCAGCGCCCAGACCGGCGGCCGCCCCGCCCGGCTCGTCCGCTTCCGCCGCGAGGTCCTGCTCGAACGGCCTGCGCCGGGGCTGCGGTTGCGCGCCGCCCGCCGCTCCACCGGCTGAGGCCGGCAGCAGCTGGGCGAACCCTGCTGTAACGCTAATGTCGCAATGCCGGTCCGCAAAAATGCCCGCGCCCGAGGGTTGACCCGCGGCGATTCGCCCTTATTCTCATCTTCAGCATAAGCTCCGCCCTCGCGTAGGCGAGGTGGGGCGCTGGCCGGACGGGGAGTTGCCGTCCGGCTTTTCCGGTCCTTTGTAATGCTCAAATGGAGCATATATGATGCAGCCACACCCGCCCGCGACCGCCCTCCGCCATCCCGGCGCTTCCCTGCCCTTGCCTGAGCTTTACAGCCGGGTCGAGCGCCATGTGCCGTCGGTCGAATGGCCGCTCCTGGCCGAGGACATCGCTGCGATCCTCAAACTGAAGCGCGAGCGGAACGCCGTCATCCTGGCGCACAACTACCAGACGCCGGACATCTTCCACACGGTCGGCGACATCGTCGGCGACTCGCTCGCGCTTGCCCGCGAAGCGGCGCGCACCGATGCCGGCGTCATCGTGCTGGCCGGCGTCAATTTCATGGCCGAGACGGCGAAGCTCCTCAACCCCGGGAAGACCGTGCTGATCCCGGACCTGAAGGCCGGCTGCTCGCTCGCCGAGTCGATCACCGCCGACGATGTGCGGCTGCTGCGCGCCCGCCATCCGGGCGTGCCGATCGTCACCTACGTCAACACCTCGGCGGCGGTGAAGGCAGAGAGCGACATCTGCTGCACCTCCGGCAACGCCAAAAAAATCGTCGAGTCGCTGGGCGTGCCGAAGGTCATCATGATCCCCGACGAGTACCTGGCGCGTAACATCGCCGCTCAGACCAAGGTCGAGATCATCGCCTGGAAGGGCCATTGCGAGGTGCACGAGCGCTTCACGCCGCAGGATATCCGCAGCCTACGCGACAGCCATCCCGGCATCACCGTGCTGGCCCACCCGGAATGCCCGCCCGAGGTCATCGCCGAATGCGATTTCGCCGGGTCGACCGCGGCGATGGCGGATTACGTCGGCAACGAGCGGCCGGCGCGCGTCGTGCTACTGACCGAATGCTCGATGAGCGACAATGTCGCCCTCCAATACCCCGATCTCGATTTCGTACGGCCGTGCAATTTATGCCCGCACATGAAGCGGATCACGTTGCAGAACATCCGCCACGCGCTCGAGACGATGACGCACGAGGTGACCGTCGCGCCCGAGGTGGCGGATCGGGCACGCCGCTCCGTCGAGCGCATGCTGGCGATCGGCTGAAAGGTCTTTTCTCCCGTCATGCCCGCGCAAGCGGGCATCCAGGAGCAACCGGCGAGGCTCATGGCCCTGGATCCCGGCTTTCGCGGCGATGACGGCCGGTAGTGTGAGGCAGCAGATGATGCGCATCCTTATAGAGCCGATCGTGCGGGCGGCATTGCTCGAGGATCTGGGGCGCGCCGGCGACATCACGAGCGATGCGATCGTGCCGGCCGAGGCGCCGATCGCCGCCGTCGTCGCGGCGCGCCAGCCCGGCGTCGTGGCGGGGCTGGAGGCGGCATTGCTCGCCTTCGAGCTGCTCGACCCGAACCTCGCGATCGAACAACTATGCGCCGACGGGAGCCGCGTCGAGCGCGGCCAAGCAGTCGCGCGCATCAGCGGGCGCGCGCGGCCGGTGCTGGCGGCGGAGCGGACGGCGCTCAACCTGCTGTCCCGGCTGTCGGGGGTCGCCACCGCGACGCGCGTTCTGGTCGATGCGATCGTCGGCCATCAGGCGAAGATCGTCTGCACGCGCAAGACGACCCCCGGCCTGCGCATTCTCGAAAAGGAGGCGGTACGGCTCGGCGGCGGCGCCAACCACCGGTTCGGCCTCGACGACGCGATGCTGATCAAGGACAATCACGTGGCCGTCGCCGGCGGCGTCGGCCCGGCCTTGCGGCGGGCGCGCGCGCATGCCGGGCACCTCGTCAAGATCGAGCTCGAAGTCGACACGCTCGACCAGCTGGCGGAGGCGCTCGACCATGGGGTCGACGCCGTTCTGCTCGACAATATGGACCCGGCAACGCTCCGCCGCGCCGTCCAGATGGTGGCGGGCCGCGCCGTCACCGAGGCGTCCGGCCGCATTACCCGCGAGACCGCGCCCGCCATCGCCGCCGCCGGCGTCGACCTGATCTCGTCGGGCTGGATCACCCACTCGGCGCCGATACT
>JBLMXS010000174.1:0-5637 GCA_050257895.1 Thiohalocapsa sp. | reverse complement strand
GCCGCATCCAGTTCCGCCCGGGTCATCGCAATCCTCCCTCAGCCTTCGCTTCCCTCAGCGGCGTGCCGGCCTCGGCGAGGCGGCGCAAAAGCGGCGAGGGGGCCCAGCGGTCGCCGTAGCGCTGGTGCCAGGCCGCGATCTGGTTGTAGACCTCGCGCACCCCGATTGTATCTGCCCAATACATCAGCCCGCCCCGGTAGCGGGGGAAGCCGAAGCCGTAGAGCCACATGACGTCGACGTCGCTCGCCCGGAGCGCCTTCCCCTCGTCGAGGATCTTGCAGGCCTCGTTGACGCTGGCAAAGAGCAGCCGCTTCAGGATCTCGTCGTCCGAGAACTCGTGCTGCGGCACGCCCAGTTCGGCGGCCGTCTCTTTGATGATGCGGGCGACCTCGGGGTCGGGGTGCGGGGTGCGGTCGCCCGCCTCGTAGCGGTACCAGCCCCTGCCGTTCTTCTGGCCGAGGCGGCCGGCCTCGACGACGCGGTCGGCGATCGGCAATTTGCGGTAGTTGGGGTATTGCTCGGCGCGGCGCTTCCGGGTGTCGTAGCCGATGTCGAGGCCCGACAGGTCGGCCGTCGCGAACGGCCCGATCGGGTAGCCGAAATCGACCATCACCTTGTCGACCTGCTCAGGCAGCGCGCCTTCCTCGAGCATGATCACCATCTCGCTCGAAAACGGCGCCCGGCTGCGATTGGCGACAAATCCGTCGGTGTTGCCGGCCAAGGCGCTGACCTTGCCGATCTTGCGGCCCAACGCCATCGCCGTCGCCAGCACGTCGTTCGCCGTCTTCGTGCCCTTGACGACCTCGAACAGTTTCATGACGTTGGCCGGCGCGAAGAAATGCGTGCCGGCGACGTCCTGCGGCCGGCTAGTCACATTGGCCATGATGTCGATGTTGATGCCCGAGGTGTTTGAATAGAGCAGCGTCCCCGGCTTCACCACCGCGTCGAGCTGCTTCCACACCGCTTCCTTGACCGGGATCTGTTCGAACACCGCCTCGATCACCACGTCGGCATCGGCGATGTCCTCGATCTTCGGCACCGGGCGAATGCGCGCCAGGCGCTTCTCCATCTCCTCCTGCGTGAGGCTGCCGCGCCGGACGCTCGTCTCGTAATTGCTCTTGATGCGCGCCATGCCGCGCTCCAGCGCCTCCGGCGTGGCATCGGTGATCTTCACTGCGAAGCCGTTGTCGGCAAAGCTCATCGCGATGCCGCCGCCCATCGTGCCGGCGCCGACGATTGCCGGGTGCTCGGTCGGGCGCAGCTGAATGTCGCGCGCGATGAACGGGATCTTCTGCGCCTCGCGCTCGGCGAAGAAGGCATAGCGCAACCCCCGTGCCTCCTCGGAATTGACCTGCTCGTCGAACAGCTTGCGCTCGAGCGCGAGGCCCTCGTCGAACGGCATCGTGCACGCCGCCTCGACCGCCTCGATACAGGCATAGGGGGCGCGCTGGTTGCGGGCGCGGCGCGCGATCCCCTTGCGGGTCGCCTCGAACAGCTCGGTTGTGCCTTCCGCCAGCCGCTCGCTCCTGTCGCGGATGCGCGGCAATGGCCGCCGGTCGGCGACGCGGCCTGCAAAGGCGATGGCGGCGGCCCGCACATCGCCCTCCGGCAGCAATTCGTCGACGATCCCGAGCGCCTTCGCCTCCTCGGCCGGGACATGCCGGCCCGAGGTGATCATGTCGAGCGCCGCCTTGGGACCGATCAGCCGCGGCAAGCGCTGCGTGCCGCCGGCGCCCGGCAATATGCCGATCTGCACCTCGGGCAGACCCACCTTGGCGCTCGGCACGGCGACCCGGTAGTGGCAGGCAAGCGCCATTTCGAGCCCGCCGCCGAGCGCGTAGCCATGGATCGCCGCCACCACCGGCTTCTGGCTCTGGTCGAGCACGTCGTACGGGCGGCGGCCGGAGGGCGGGCCCGAGGGGCCGCGGCCGAACTGCCGAATGTCGGCGCCGGCGATAAAGCTGCGGCCGGTGCCGAGCAGCACCATCGCCGTGACCGCCGGGTCGGCATTGCCCTGGTCGACCGCCTTGACGATCCCCTCCGGCACCCCCGGAGACAGCGCATTGACCGGCGGATTGTCGACGATGATGAGCCCGACATCGCCCTCCTTCTCGAACCGCACCAATTCCTGCTCACCTTCAGTCATTTACAACTCCCTGCTATCATAGGAAAACCGGGAACTCATGATTCTACGGCCGGGCAGATTAAGCCGTTTCCCCAAAGTAATGTTCGCCCCAAAACGCCGAAATGTCTAGAATTTATCCTCAGCATCTCGGTAGTCCAAATGCTGTTATAAATTTCTCTTGATCTCTCTTTTTAGGCTCGTTCGGGCCTCATCATGCACGAGAGAGCAGCCTTCGCATTCCTGATGGCTTCCAGGAAATCACTTGTGGTTCGACGGCTGAGCGTCCACCGATAGTCCATGAAATAGGCGGCGATTTCATCTATGCACCACAAGAAGATCGTCTCGTTCGATAGGTCGATGTCGACGCTTTCGGGCTTTTAAGATGATGTATCATTAGTCCTTTGAGCATGAGTAGGTCCGGTTGGCGGTGGTGCGCGCTTCTTCAGCAGGTATTTCTGCTCGCCCGTCAGCACCAGCCGGTTTTTCTGGTTGTGCACGGTGACCGCGATGGTGACGACACCGGTGGTGCGCTGCGGCGTCAGCGCCGCGACCGCAAGGCTCGGGTAGAGCGTGTCGCCGGGATAGACCGGCTGCAAAAATTTCGACGACTGCTCGATAAAGGCAAGCAGCGAGTCGCCGATGACATGGGCGAAAGTGCCGGCGCCGGCGGCGGTGAAGCACAGCACCTGAAAACCGTGCGCCAGCGGCCCCGGATGGCCGCGGTCGCGGCAGTATTCGACGTCGTAATGGATCGGGTGGTTGTCGGCCGAGACGGTCTGGAATGCCGCGAAATTGGCCTCGGTCACGGTGCGGCTCGGGATGTAGAAGCGCTCGCCGACCGTCAAATCCTCAAAATAGCGGCTCTCGGGAAAACGGTGGGCCTGCCGGTCGAAAGGCTGCGCCATGGCTGTCATTGCCCTCTGTCATTGCCCCCCGCCAGCCAGATCCGCACCGCCTGCTCGGCCGCGTGAGCGGCGCGGCGGTCGATCTCGGCATCCGACAGCGTGCTGAGCGGATGGTCGATGACGACCGGCTTCAGATCCGGCATGCCGAGCGCAGCGCGCTGCATTTCGGCCTCGCGCACGAACTCCGTTGTCACCACGACGGCCGCCGGCCGTCCCTGCTGTTCGAAGGCGATGCCGTCATGCGTACAGCACGACGTGCACGAGCCTCAATCGCCGATCGCCGTCAGCACGATGTCGTTGGCGCCGGCGATCGCCGCCACGAGGGCGGGATCGGCCGGTTTCGAGAAGCTCTCCTTGCGGTAATAATTGGTCGCCGCCAGGCCGCACTCGTCGGCGAGCCGCGCCATCATCAGCCGCAACAGCTTGCCGGCGTTCCATTTGGTGTTGTCGAGGATCGCGAGGCGCAAGCCGGCGAGCGCGGCGACCCGCGGCGCCGGCCTGACCGGCGGCGCCTCGACCCGGCCGCGTGGGTCGAACACGGTGACGAATTGCTGCTGGCGCATTTATCCTCCCAACATTGCCGGCGACCGGCGAACCCGCCCGGATCCACGATCGGTCAGCCATCGGTCGGCCATCTGTCACCATCCTGCCGCGCCACGGCGCCGCGGTCGAGCACGAGGCGATGGATGTCGCGCAAATTGCGGTAGCGCTCGCCCCAGTCCATGCCGTAGCCGACGACGAACTCGTCGGCGATGTCGAAGCCGATGGCGCTGACCGGCAATGGCAGCGCCGCCGCCGCCGGCTTGCGCAACAGCGCGCAGACGGCGAGGCTCGCCGGGCCTTGCGGCCGCAGCCGCTCGATGATCGCCGCGGCGGTGCGGCCGCTGTCGAGGATGTCCTCGATCACCAGCACCGGCCGACCGGCGATTTCGAGCCGCTCGAGGCCGGCCAGCGCCACCGTGCCCGACGACCTCGTGCCGGCGCCGTACGAGGCGGCGGCGACGAAATCGAACGTCACCGGCAGGCGGAGCTGGCGGCCGAGGTCGGCGGCGAACATTACCGCCCCTTTCAGCACGACGACGAGGCGCAGCCCCTCGGGCTCGGGCGCCGCCCCGTACCGCGCCTCGATCCGCCGCGCCAGCCGGGCGACACGCGCCCGGATCGCGCGCTCCGTGATCAGCAGTTCCAGTCGCGGCTGCATCGAGTTCGCATCGACCTCCCCGGCGGCGTCCGGCCGCCGCCGATCCGGCCGCGATTCCACCCCGGACCTGCTGGACAGCCACCGCGGACATCCTTTATAAGCGCGCCGGCGGCGCCCAGGTAGCTCAGTTGGTAGAGCAACGGACTGAAAATCCGTGTGTCGGTGGTTCAATTCCGCCCCTGGGCACCATCTCTCCTAAAGCCGCAGACGCCGCCTGCACAAAGGATTTCTGGGTTTCAATTGATCCAAAAGAGTGATACAGAAGATCCTCGAATCGGATCGCCTTTTGTAGCAGGTTTTTGGATCAGTGTCGGACATCGCCGTCCGCGCCGGGGCTTCGACGCGCAAACGGGCAAGCTCTTTCCGGCGTCGAACCAGATCGGGGGAGCACCTGCTGCCGAGGGGAGGCATCTACTACTACCGGCGAGCCGTCCCGGCGCAGCACCGGAAGTTCTTCGGATGTTGGGAAGTTAAATTCTCCCTCCATACCTCCGACTATGGCGAGGCTAAGCGGCTCGAAAAACGGCACGACAGCGAATTCGAGGAACGGCTGGCCGCAGCCATCGCGACGGCCGATCCCCACGCCTTTGCCGAGAGGGTCAGTTCCCAAATCGTGATCGATCGCGGCTCCGTGCGTGGTGGGCTTGGGTGGACCGGCGCAATCGCCAATAGCAGCCTTAGAGGCGAGGACGCACAGGCAGCCAGCAACCTCGTCCGGGAACATCTGGGACGACTTCACGCCCATCAGGACGAGCTACGGCGGTTGTTGATCGATGTCGGCGAGGTATTGCCGGCAACGCCCTTACCTGCCGATGTCTGGCAGCAGTGCCGGGAAGGCATCCTGTCCATTGTCCGATATCAGGTAGGGCGGGCGACCGAAAACCCCGCCGCCGATCCTGCGCCCACACACACGATGGATTGGGCTTATGAGCGGTGGTTATTGGTGAGAAGACGGCCCCCGCAGACCGAAAAGGAAGCGAAGGACCATCTCAGCGCCTTTATAACCCACGCGAAGATCGCTCTGTTGAGCGAGGTTCGGCGTTCGCATCTCGTTGCGTGGCGGGACGCATTGGTTGACGTATCGGTCAAGGCGGGGGACCTAAGTTCGGGTTCGGTCAACCAACGGCTGACACTGGTAATGGCAATCCTCCGGGTGGGCTGGCGGGAGGCCGAGATGTCCGCGCCTGATCTCAAGATGATTACCCTCAAGATGACGGAATTCGCCGGAGGACAACCTTCAAAGCCGCTCAATCCCGGACTGCGAGATGCCCTGATTGCCGTTGCCGATAGTGGCATCGGCAAACTCAACAAACAGGCGGTTGCCAACTGGATCGCCCGCCACAAGAACAAGATCATTGACGGCTACAAGGTGATCGAGGCAACGAAACTCGACGGCTATCCCCGAT
>JBLMXS010000173.1:0-3829 GCA_050257895.1 Thiohalocapsa sp. | reverse complement strand
GACAACATCGTCCTGTCGCTGACGACGGCGCACAGTTTCGACCTCGCCGAGGTGGCGCAGTACCTGCACCCCGCGAGCGTCCGCGAACTGCTGGTGCAGGCGCTGCTCGACGCGCCGATGTTCATGACGCGCTGGCGCTGGGTGGCCGGCGTCGCGCTCGCCTTGCCGCGCTTTCGCGGCGGTAGGAAGGTGCCGCCGCCCTTGGCGCGGATGGATGCCGAGGATCTGCTGGCGGCGGTCTTCCCCGACCAGCTGGCCTGCGCCGAGAACCTCACCGGCCCGCGCGAAATCCCGGACCACCCGCTGATCCACCAGACGATCGCCGATTGCCTCGAGGAGGTCATGGACATCGCGGGGCTGGAGCGGCTGCTGGCGCGGATCCGGGCCGGCGAGATCGCGATCGTCGCGCGCGACCTGACCGAGCCGTCGCCGCTGGCGCTCGAAGTACTGTCGGCCCGGCCCTACGCTTATCTCGACGACGCGCCGCTCGAAGAGCGCCGCACCCAGGCGGTGATCGCGCGCCGCTGGCTGGCGCCCGAGGAGGCCGCCGATCTCGCCCGCCTCGACCCGGAGGCGATCGCCCGGGTCCGGGAGGAAGCCTGGCCCGCCCCGGTCAACCGCGACGAGATGCACGACGCGCTGGCGGTGCTCGGCTTCCTCGCGCCGGGCGAGGTGGCAGCGGGCCAGGGATGGCCTGCTTTGCTGGCCGAGCTCGCGGCGGAAAGCAGAGCAACGCGTTTGCAACTAGACCAGGTCCCCGCGCAGGCCGGTACCCATACGGCGACCGCACCGGCGGCGACTGAAATAGGTCCCGGCCTTCGCCGGGAACCGAAAGTCGATAGGCCGATCGAATTGTGGGTCGCCGCCGAGCGGCTGCCGCAATTCCTGGCGCTGTGGCCGCAGGCGACGCTCGATCCGCCGATCGCGGCGCCTGCAGCCGACCGCGAGCGCGCGTGGACGGCTGAGGAAGCGCTGGTCGAGATCCTGCGCAGTCGGCTCGAAGGGGTGGGGCCGGTGGCCGAGCCGGCATTGGCGGCGCCGCTCGGCCTGACGCCGGCCGAGATCGCCGGCGCGCTCGAAGCGCTGCGCGCCGAAGGGTTTGCGATGCGCGGCCGCTTCACCTCCGGCGCCGACGAGGACGAATGGTGCGAGCGGCGGCTCTTGGCGCGCATCCACCTCTACACGCTGCGCCGCCTGCGATCCGAGATCGAGCCGGTCGCCGCCCGCGACTTCCTGCGCTTCCTGTTCGATTGGCAGCGGGTCAGCGACAAGACCCGCATGGAGGGGCCGGACGCGCTGGCGGCGGTGCTGGGGCAGCTCGAAGGCTTCGAGGCGCCGGCCGGGGCGTGGGAGACCGAGATCCTGCCGGCGCGGGTCGCCGAATACGATCCGGCCTGGCTCGACGATCATTGCCTCGCCGGCCGCATCGCCTGGGCCCGGCTGCGGCCGCGCCAGCAGCGCCCGGAGGAAACCGCGCGCAGTCTGACGCCGGTGCGCACGACCCCGATCGCCTTGCTGGCGCGCCGCCATGCCGCGCTGTGGGCGGCGCTGTCGCCGATGCCGGATGCCGAACAGGCCGGCCCGCAGGCGCAGTCCGTGCTGCGGGTGCTGCGCGAGCACGGCGCCTCGTTCTTCGACGAATTGGTCGAGGGAACGCGGCTGTTGCGGCCGCAGGTCGAGGCGGCGCTGGCCGAGCTGGTGGCGCTCGGTCTCGTCACGTCCGACAGCTTCGCCGGCTTGCGGGCACTGCTGATGCCGGCCGACAGGCGGCGCTCAAGGCGACGCCGGTCATTCTTCGGCATGGAGGATTCCGGCCGGTGGGTGCTCGCCCGCCGCCGGCCATCAGCCGGGGCCGCCGAGGCCGCTCGGGAGGCCGCGGAGGCCGTCGAACACCTGGCGCGCAGTTTGTTGCGGCGGTACGGCGTCGTGTTCTGGCGCCTGCTCGAACGCGAGGCGGCGTGGCTGCCGCCGTGGCGCGACCTGTTGCGCGTCTACCGTCGGCTGGAGGCGCGCGGCGAGATCCGCGGCGGCCGCTTTGTCGCCGGCTTTGCCGGCGAGCAGTTCGCGCTGCCGGAGGCGATCGGGATGCTGCGCGAAACCCGCCGCAAGCCGCATTCGGGCGAGTGGATCTCGGTGTCCGGCGCCGACCCGCTCAACCTCGTCGGCATCCTGACGCCGCCGCCGAAGCTTGCCGCCCTGACCGGCAACCGCGTCCTCTATCGCGACGGCCTGCCGGTTGCGCTGCTGGCCGGCGGCGAGGCGCAGTTCCTCGCCGAGCTCTCGCCGGAAGAAGAATGGCAGGCCAAGAAGGCGCTGTTGCGCGGCGCCGTGCCGGCCGCCCTCATCACCTTGTCCTGACCCCCCTCACCCTGTCCCTCTCCCCGCAAGCGGGGAGAGGGAACGCAGCTGCAGCATCTCTCCCTCTCGCCGTGCGCGGAGAGAGGGCCGGGGTGTGGGGCAGCAACGACGCAGCGAGGTCCTCAGTGGGCGCGGCGCGGCCATGTCATGCGGATGACCATCGCGACCGCGAGGCCGAGGATAACCGGGGTCAGCAGTGCTTTGATCATCGGGAATCTCTGTCCTTCAGTTGCTCATCCCCGAACGAGGCAACCGCTGCGCCGGTTCCCGCGGGGCAGTTGCGGGTTCCCGCCCCCACCGTCAATCGCTAAGATCGCGCCGGCGCTCAGCCAAGTTGAGGGAGAAGCTTTCATGCCCGTCTCGTTGTATTCCGGGTTTGTGCCCGTCGCCTTGCAGCTTCTGCAGGGGCTCAAGACCGTGCTGAAGAAGGCCGAAGACCACGCCACCGCGCAGAAATGGGACACCGGCGTCGTCCTCAATTTGCGGCTCTATCCCGACATGTTCACGCTGGAGCGCCAGGTGCGCCAGGTGTGCAACCATGCGCTCGGCGCCGGCCGCGTCGCCGGGGTCGACCTGCCGAGCCTGCCCGACGAGGAGACCAGCTGGACCGGCATGCAGTCGCGCATCGACAAGGTCGCCGATTTCCTCAAGGGGCTGCGGCCGAACCAGCTCGACGGCAAGGACGACAGCGACGTCACCGTGACGATTGGCGGCCAGCCCCGCACGATGAAGGCGCAGAGCTACCTCTATCACTTCGCGATGCTGCAAGTGCAGTTCCACTGCACCACGGCTTACGACATCATCCGCAACGTCGGCGTCGTCGTCAGCAAGCGCGACTACCTCGGCCCGATGCCGTCGTAACCGCCCTGTCGGGGTTCCTCCCCCGCTTGCGGGGGAGATGGCGGCCCCGGACTTGATCCGGGGGCGCCGGAGGGGGCGGCGGCCGCCGATCAATGCCCCCTCCACCATGCGTCGCATGGTCCCCCTCCCCCGCTCGGCGGGGGAGGATCAGGCGGGCGGCAGCGGGTCAAGCAGGGCGGGCGCGTCGTTCTTGATGTTGCCGACCGCCGGGCCGATGCGGTAGGCGCGCAGGCGCGCCGCCGGATAGGGCTGGAGCAAGGCCAGCAATTCGTCGGGGCTCGCCTCGCGCTCGCCGAGCCATAGTGACCAAGCCTCTTGCGACAGGATCGCCGGCATGCGGTCGTGGATCGGCGCGCACACTACGTTGGGCAGGCCGGTGACGATCGTGAAGCTTCTGAGGATCGACCCGTCGGTGGGGTCGCGCCAGCGCTCCCACAACCCGGCGAACGCGAAGAGCCCGCCATCGGCCGGTACGATCGCGTGGGGCTCGCTCTTGCCGTCCGCCTTGCGCCATTCGTAGAACGCATCCGCCGGCACCAGGCAACGGCGGTGCGCGAACGCCTCGCGGAATGCCGGCGCTGACGCGATCGTCTCGCGGCGGGCGTTGATG
>JBLMXS010000172.1:0-16493 GCA_050257895.1 Thiohalocapsa sp. | reverse complement strand
CGAGACCTCGTTCATCCCTCTGGTCGAGCGCCTCTGGCCGCAATTGCCGAAAGACTGCCGGATCGTCCTCCTCGGCGAGGCGGAGACGACGCTGCCGGTCGCGGCGACGTATGACGCGCTGGTCGCCGCCGAGCCCGACGATTTCGAGTGGCCCGAGTTCGACGAGCGCGACGCCGCCGCGCTGTGCTACACCTCGGGCACCACCGGCCACCCGAAAGGGGTGCTCTACAGCCACCGCTCGACGGTCATCCATGCGCTTGGCGCCTCGTTGCCGCACTCGATCCCGATGACCGCGCAGGACGTGGTGTGCCCGGTGGTGCCGCTGTTCCACGCCTGCGGCTGGAGCATGCCGTATGTCGCGGCGATCAACGGCGCCAAGCTAGTGCTGCCAGGGCCGCGGCTCGACGGCGCCAGCCTTTATGAGCTGTTCGAGGCCGAAGGGGTGACGATGAGCCTCGGCGTGCCGACCGTCTGGCTCGGCTTCGAGGCGCACCTGGCGGCGACCGGCGCGCAGTGCTCGACGCTGCGGCGGGTGCTGTCGGGCGGCGCCGCGGTGCCGCCATCGTTGATCGAGGCGTTCGACCGTCGCGGCATCACGATCACCCAGGGCTGGGGCATGACCGAGATGAGCCCGCTCGGCACCGCCGCGGTGCCGAAGGGGAAGCACAAGGATCTCGGTCCCGAGGCGCGGCTGGCGCTGCGCGCCAAGCAGGGGCGGCCGGTGTTCGGCGTCGACATGAAGATCGTCGATGATTCCGGGGATGCCCTGCCGCATGACGGCAAGGCGGTCGGCGAGCTCCTGGTGCGCGGTCCGTGGATCGTCAGCGCCTATTTCGAAGATAAGGCGGCGACTGCGGCGGCGGTCGAGCCGGATGGCTGGTTCCACACCGGCGACGTCGCGACGATCGACTCGGACGGATTCCTGCAGCTGACGGATCGCCGCAAGGACATCATCAAATCGGGTGGCGAGTGGATCAGCTCGATTGATCTGGAAAACGCCGTCATGGCGCATGGCGATGTCGGCGAGGCGGCGGCGATCGCGGTGCCGCATCCGCGCTGGGGCGAGCGGCCGCTGCTCATCGTCACGCCGAAGCCGGGGTGCCGGCCGCGGAAGGAGGCGCTGATCGCCTTTCTTGGCGAGCGCTTCCCGCGCTGGATGCTGCCCGACGACGTCGTCGTGGTCGACGAATTGCCGCACACCGCGACCGGCAAGGTGATGAAAACCCGCCTGCGCGAACAGTATGGCTCGTATCCGCCGCCGCAACGTTGATGTCGGTGCCGCTGCTTTAACAGAGGAACTTGATGGCATACGCCGCGAGCGCCCGCCAACGAGCCGCGCAATTCTGCCGGCGTTTCGGGCTGCAGGTGCCGATCCTGATGGCGCCAATGGCCGGCGCCTGCCCGGTCGGCCTCGCCGCCGCGGTCGCCAATGCCGGCGGCTTGGGCGGACTCGGCGCGTTGACCACCGCGCCCGACGGCATCGCCGACTGGGCCGAGCGGTTTCGCGGCCAGAGCAACGGCAGCTTCCAGATCAATCTGTGGGTGCCGGACCCGCCGCCGCGCCGCGACCCGGACCACGAAGCGCGGGTGCGCGCGTTTCTGGCAAAATGGGGACCCCCGGTGCCGCCGGAAGCCGGCGACGCCGTGCCACTCGATTTCGCCGCGCAATGCCACGCGCTGCTCGCCGCCGCGCCGCGCGTCGTCTCGTCGATCATGGGCCTCTTCCCCGCCGCCTTCGTCGCCGAGCTTAAAGCGCGCGGCATCGCCTGGTTCGCCTGCGCGACAACGCTGGCCGAAGCGCGCGCCGCCGCGTCCGCCGGCGCCGACGCCATTGTCGCGCAGGGCTTCGAGGCCGGCGGCCACCGCGGCGCCTTCGACGCCGAGGCCGCCGAGCGGCAGATGGTGGGACTGTTCGCGCTGCTGCCGCGACTGGCTGACAACATCGCCCTGCCGATCATCGCCGCCGGCGGCATCGCCGATGGGCGCGGCGTCGCGGCCGCATTGACCCTCGGCGCCAGCGCGGTGCAAATCGGCACCGCGCTACTGCGCTGCCCGGAAGCCGCACTCAACCCGGCCTGGGCCGCGTCTCTGGCTGAACTGGAGCCGGAAGAAACGATGCCGACGCGCGGCTTTTCCGGGCGGCTCGGCCGTGCCGTGGCAACCGATTACGTCCGCGCCGCGACGGCCCCCGATGCGCCGGCGCCGGCGCCATACCCGGTGCAGCGCGGGCTCACGGCGGCGATGCGCGAATCGGCGGCGCGGGCGAACGATGCGCAGCGGCAGCAGGCGTGGGCGGGCCAGGCAGCAGCGCTCGCCCGCCCCGAGCCGGCAGGCGAGGTGGTGCGCCGGTTGTGGCAGGAGGCCGAGACGCTGCTGCCGGCATGAGGAGGCAACAGGTGCCGCGGCCGGGTTTTAGCGGTATAGCGCGAGCATGGATCTGATCACCGACAGCGCGGCGCTGGCCGAGTTTTGCGAGCGTCAGCGCGACGCCGAGTTCATCGCCGTCGACACCGAGTTCATGCGCGAGCGGACCTATTGGCCAATCCTGTGCCTCGCGCAGGTGGCGGGGCCCGAGGAGGCGGCGGCGATCGACGCGCTCGCCCCCGGCATCGATCTGCAGCCGCTGTTGGCGCTGATGACCGCGCCGCGGGTCCTCAAGGTGTTCCACGCGGCCCGCCAGGATCTCGAAATCTTTTTCCAGCTGTCAGGGCAGGTGCCGCACCCGGTGTTCGACACGCAGGTCGCCGCGATGGTGTGCGGTTTCGGCGACGCCGTCAGCTACGAGACGCTGGTGCGGCGGCTGGCCGGCGCCGGCCTCGACAAGGCCTCGCGTTTCACCGACTGGGCGCAGCGGCCGCTGACCGCACGGCAGATCGAGTACGCGCTCGCCGATGTCGTGCATCTGCGCACCGTCTACGAGCGGCTGCAGCAGATCCTTGCGAAGAACGGCCGCACCCTGTGGTTCGAGGAGGAGATGGCCGACCTCGTCGACCCGGCGCTCTACCGCAGCGATCCAGCGCAGGCTTGGCGCCGCTTTCGCCTGCGCGGCCGCGTCGACCGCCGCTTTCTCGGCGTCCTGCGGGCGGTGGCGGCGTGGCGCGAGGAGGCGGCGCAAAGCCGCGACCTGCCGCGCGGCCGCATTATGAAGGACGAGGCGGTGCTGGAGATCGCCGCACATATGCCGAAGACCATCGAGGCGCTGGCGCGCACCCGCAGCCTCGGCAAGGGGGTAGCCGAAGGCAAGCTCGGCGGCGACATCCTCGAGGCTGTTGCCGCCGGCCTCGCCGACCCCGACCCGCCGCCGGAGATCCCGGCAAAGGCCGAGCCGCCGCCGGGCATCGGCCCCCTGATCGAGCTGTTGCGCGTGCTCTTGAAGCAGCGCTGCGAGGATTTTCAGGTGGCGCAGAAGCTGGTCGCCTCAGCCGACGATCTCGAAGCCATCGCCGCCGACGACAATGCGCCGGTGCGCGCCCTGCACGGCTGGCGCCGCGACGTCTTCGGCGACGATGCGCTGGCCCTGAAGCACGGCCGCCTCGCGCTGACCGCCGGGCAGAACCGCATCCAGCTGGTGCCGTTGCCGGAACGGCTGCCGCCGAGTCAATCCGAATAAAAGCCGCAGCGGCGCTGTTGTTCGGTCCGGAACTTCATCCCCGGAAGCCACGATTCACAGGCGGAGCGCAATCGCGCCAAGTAATCGGGCGATGGAGAACAGGCAGTGACGTGGTTCACCGAGCTGGTCGGCAGCAAGGGCGATATCCTGTGGTGGCAGATGAGCATCCGGGCGGTGCTGGTCTTCCTCTTCGGGCTGGTGCTGATCCGGCTCATAGGCCGGCGTGCCTTCGGCCAGCAGAACCCGTTCGACATCGTCGTCTCGATCATGATCGGCTCCAACCTCAGCCGGACGCTGACCGGCAATTCGCCATTCCTGGCGACGCTGGCGTCGAGCGCGGTGCTGCTCGGCCTGGCCTGGCTGTTGGAGCATGCCACGGCGCGTTGGCATTGGCTGGGGGCCATCGCCAAGGGCGAGCCGGTGCCGCTGGTGCGCGATCACCGGCTGATCCATCGCGCGATGCGGTGGTGGGGTGTCACCGAGAACGACCTTGCCGAGGCGGCGCGCTCCTCCGGCAAGCCCGGCCTCGACGCGGTCGACGACGCGGTCCTCGAACGCAGCGGCAAGATCAGTACGATCGCCCGCGGCTAGTTTCGTGATTCTGGAGTTCGCTCAATGACCTCTGCAGCGCTGTCATTGCGAGCGAAGCGAAGCAATCTCGGAGTTATCGGCGCTCTGGCCCAGCGAGATTGCTTCGTGGCCTTCGGCTTCTCGCAATGACGCTCCGTTGTGGTCATGCAAGTCCTGTTTCCAGGATATTAGGGTGATTGCCGAGCTGGTTTAAGCACAGGGTCAATTCACCTTCAGGTGGCAGGCGACGCCGTGGCCGGGGCTGACTTCGATCAGCGCCGGCTGGTCGAGTTTGCAGCGGTCGAAGACATAGGGGCAGCGGGTGTGGAAGGCGCAGCCGGGGGGCGGCTTGATCGGGCTCGGCACGTCGCCCTGCAGGAGGCGCTTCTCGCGCTTCAGTTTCGGATTCGGCACCGGCACCGCCGATAGGAGCGCCTCGGTGTAGGGGTGCAGCGGCTTGGTGAACAGCGTCTTCTTATCGGCGTATTCGACGATCTTGCCGAGATACATGACGGCGATGCGGTGACTGATGTGCTCGACCACCGCGAGGTCGTGCGCGATGAACAGGTAGGAGAGCCGCTTCTCGCGCTGCAAATCCATCATCAGGTTGATGACCTGCGCCTGGATCGACACGTCGAGCGCCGACACCGGCTCGTCGGCGACGATCAGCTTCGGATTAAGCGCCAAAGCCCGAGCGATCGAGATGCGCTGCCGCTGGCCGCCCGAGAATTCGTGCGGGAAGGCGTCCATCTGGCTGCGCCTGAGGCCGACCTGGTCGAAGATCTCGCCGACCAGCGTGCGCTTGTCCTTGCCACGCGCGATGTCGTGCACCTGCAGCGGCTCGCCGACGATGTCGCCGGCCGACATGCGCGGGTTCAACGACGAGAACGGATCCTGGAAGATCATCTGCATCTGGCGGCGATAGGGCCGCATATCGGCCTTGCCGAGCCTTGTCACGTCATGCCCGTCGAGCCTGATCGACCCGGCGGTCGGCTCGATCAGCCGCAGCACGGTGCGCGCCACCGTCGACTTGCCGCAGCCGCTCTCGCCGACCAGCCCCAACGTCTCGCCGCCGGCGATCGAGAAGCTGACGTCATCGACCGCGTAGACCTGGCCGACGGTGCGACGCAGCACCCCCTTCTTCACCGGGAAGTGCTTTTTGAGGTTGGCGACTTCCAGCACCGGCGCGGCGTTGTGGCCGAGCGCGGGCGCCGCCTGCGGGCGGCTCAGGGTGGCGACGTCGCTAGCCATAAAGCCTCTCGGAGTGCCAGCAGGCGGCCCAGTGGCCGGGGCGCTTCTGCTCATAGGGGGGATAGAACGAGCGGCATTTGTCGTCGGCGAACGGGCAGCGCGGCGCGAACGAGCAGCCGGGCGGCAGGTTGGTCAAGGCCGGCACCATGCCCGGGATCTCCTGCAGACGGTGGCCGTCCGCGCCGTTCGCCTCCGCACCGTTCGCGACCGCGGTCTCGCCGCCGATGATCGCGAGGTGCGGGATCGAGGCAAGCAGCCCGTGCGTGTAGGGGTGCAGCGGCGACTCGAAGAGATCCTCGACGTCGGCCTCCTCGACCTTCCTGCCCGCATACATGACGATGACACGGTGCGCCGTCTCGGCGACGACGCCAAGATCGTGGGTGATCAGCACGACCGCGGTGCCGAGCTTTTTCTGAAGGTCGAGGATCAGGTCGAGGATCTGCGCCTGGATCGTCACATCGAGGGCCGTCGTCGGCTCGTCGGCGATCAGGACGCGCGGGTTGCAGGCCAGCGCCATCGCGATCATCGCGCGCTGCCGCATCCCGCCCGACAGCTGGTGCGGGTATTCCTGGGCGCGCTGCGCGGCCTCCGGGATCTTCACCAGCCGCAGCATCTCGACGGCTTTTTCCATCGCCGCCGATTTTGACAGATCCTGGTGCAGGCGGATCGTCTCGGTGATCTGCGCGCCGATCGTCATGACCGGGTTCAGCGACGTCATCGGCTCCTGGAAGATCATCGAGATGTCGTTGCCGCGGATGTCGCGCATCTCGGCTTCGTCGAGCAGCACGAGGTCCTTGCCGTCGATCTTGATCGAGCCGGCGACGATGCGCCCCGGCGGATTGGGCACCAGCCGCAGCAGCGACAAGGCGGTCATCGTCTTGCCGCAGCCGCTCTCGCCGACAATCGCCAGCGTCTCGGCGCGCCTGACCGTGAACGACACGTCGTCGACCGCCTTGACGACGCCGAGGCGGGTGAAGAGATAGGTTTGCAGCCCCTCGACCTCGAGCACGCTCTCGGCGTTGTGCCCGGTCCGCGTCAGCGCGGTGTACTCCGCCGTCTTCGCTTCGCTTGCCATCGACACCTGAGCAATCCCCAACTGGCCCTGCCCGAACGTCACGAGCGATAAAGCGTGGCTGACCGGGCGCCTGCGCTCAGCTGCGCTGCCGCGGATCGAGCAGGTCGCGCAGCGCGTCGCCCAACAAATTGGTGCCGAACACGACGAAGCTGATCGCCGCGCCGGGGAAGATCACCAGCCAGGGTGCGGTGCGCACGTATTCGGCGGCCGATTCCGACAGCATGCGGCCCCATGACGGGTGCGGCTCCGGCACCCCGAGGCCGAGGAACGACAGCGACGCCTCGATCAGGATCACCGCACCGAACTGCGCCGTCATGATCACGATCAAGGGCGCCAGCGTGTTCGGCAATACGTGGCGGAGGGCGATGCGAAAATCCGACATCCCGACCGCTTTCGCCGCCTCGACGAACGGCTGCTCCCTGAGGCTCAGTGTGTTGGCGCGGACGACCCGCGCCACCGATTGCACCAGCGGGAAGGCGATCGCCAGGATCGTGTTGTGCAGCGAGGGGCCGAGCGCCGCCGCCATGATGATCGCCAGGACGAGCAAGGGCAGCGACTGCATCACCTCGAGCACGCGCTGCGTGATCAGGTCGAACCAGCCCAGCAGATAACCCGACAGCAGGCCGACCGTGACGCCGATGATGCCGGCCAGCGCCATCGAGCCGGTCGCGACGGCAAGCGAGATCCGCGCGCCGTAGATGATCCGGCTGTACACATCGCGGCCCATGAAGTCGCAGCCGAGCCAATGTGCGCCGCTCGGCGGCGCCAGCGAGGCTGCCGCATTGGTCGAGAGCGGGTCATAGACTGTGATGTAGGGAGCAAAGATCGCGGCAAACAGAAAGATCCCCATGATCACCGCGCCGGCTGCCCCCAGCGGATAGCGCCGCATGAAGAAGCGGACCGAGCCCCAACGGCTCCTGACATTGGCGCCGGCCGCCGTCAGTTCGGCTTGGAAATCGAGCGTCGCCATTATCCCTCCCCGAGCCGGCTGCGGCTAATCGGCAAACTTGATGCGCGGGTCGAGCGCCGCATACAGCATGTCGACGAGAAAATTGATCGTCACCACGACAATCGCGATGAACATCACGAGATTTTGAACCATCGGGTAATCGCGCCAGCGCACCGCCTCGACGAGAAAGCGGGCCACGCCCGGGATGTTGAACACGGTTTCGGTGACGATCAAGCCGCCGAGCAGGAAGGCCGCCTCGAGACCGATGATCGTCACCACCGGCAACAGCGCGTTCTTGAGGGCGTGGTAATAATTGATGACCATCTCGGACGCGCCCTTGGCGCGGGCGGTGCGGATATAGTCCTGCCGCATCACCTCGAGCATCGAGGAGCGGGTCAGCCGCATCAGCAGCGCCGAACTGCGGAAGCCGACGACCGCCGCCGGAATGCTGTACATCAAGATGCTGTTCCAGAAGCCGGTCGGCTCGGAGCTGTAGATCGGGATCGTCCCGAACCAGGCGACAAACCCCATCAGCACCAGGAGCCCGAGCCAAAACGCCGGTATCGACAAGCCGGACAGGCTGATGACGCGCAGGAGATAGTCTATTTTGGTATTCTGCTTGACGGCGCTGATGACGCCGAGCGGCACCCCGATCAGCACCGCGAAGGTCAAGGCGAGGCCGGCAATCCGCGCGGTGATCGGGATGCGCGGCGCGATCTCTTCGATCGCGGGCCGCTCGGTCTGGTAGGAATAGCCGAGATCGCCGCGCAACAGCCCGCCCATCCAGACCGCGTATTGCACCGGGATCGCCTTGTCGAGCCCGAGATTGGCCTCGATACGCGCCTTGTCGGCCGGATCGACGAAGCCGCCGGCGTCAAACAGGATGTCGGCGATATTGCCCGGCGTCAGCCGCAGCAGCAGGAAGATGACGATCGAGATGCCGAACAGCGTGACCAGCATCAGGCCGAACCGGCGCACCAGATAGGCTCCCAACGCGTCCTCCCGATGTCGCCGTGCGCGGCCTCGCGGACTCGCAGCGCGGCGGTTTCTTCGGTGACCCTAGCATGTCGCCGAGCCATCGTCGAATCGCAGTTGAGGCATGCATCACGCGCTTGAGTGGCGCGCGCCCTCAGCGGTCGAGCCAGGCGTCCTCGAAGCGCCAGCCGTTGTAGTTGCCGTTGACCATCATCGTATGGCCCTTGAAGTAGGGCTGCCAACAGGCCGCCGAGACCGGATAGAAGATCGCCGGGCGAGCGGCGTCCTCCGCCAGCTTGCGCTCGATCTCCCAGACGATCTGCCGCCGCTTCTCGCTGTCGCTCTCGGCCGATTGCCGGTCGATCAACGCATCGACCTCCTTGCTGCAATAACCGGTGTAGTTGCGTGCCGCGCCGCACGAGAAGTTCTCGTAGAATTGCTGGTCGGGATCGTCGAGCCCGTTCTCGCTGACGGTGAGGCCAACCGTATAATCCTTGCGCATAACGGTCGGGTACCATTGCGTCGTGTCGATCGCGTTGAGGGTGCCGTCGATATAGATCTCCTTCAGCTGGTCGATCAGCAGGACCGCCGGGTCGCGATAGGCCGCGACGTTGCGGGTGGTGACCGTCACAGCGAGCCGCTTATCGGGGCCGTAGCCGAGCTTTTTCATGATCTCGCGCGCTTCGGCGCGGTTCTTGGCGATATCGAGGCCGTAGCCCGGCAGGCTGTGCAGCATCTCCGGCGGCATCCCCCAGCTGCCGGCCGGCGGCGGCATCATCGCGCCGCCGACTGAGCCCTGGCCGTCGCCGAGAATGTCGATAAACGCCTTCCGGTCGAGCGTCAGCACCATCGCGCGGCGCAATTCGGCGTTGTCGAACGGCGGCTTTGTGCGGTTGACGATCAGCTGCCGCGGGATGTTCCACGGCACCATCGTGCACTGCGCGTTGGGCGCCTGTTCCTTCAGCTGCTTCATCAGCGGGATCGACATGATGCCCTGCCAGGCGCGGTCGAACTTGCCGGCGGCAAAGGCGAGGATCGCCGTCGAGGGGTTGGGGACCGAGGTGTATTCGATGCCGTCGAGATAAGGCCGGCCCTTCTTCCAGTAATCCGGGTTGCGGACGATCTTGATCCCCTCGTTGGGCTTGTACGCGACAAACTTGAAGGGGCCGGTGCCGATCGGGTGCAATCGCATGTCCTTGGCCGGCACATGGCATGGGTAGACCGGCGACCAGCCCGAGGCGAGCAGCGCGATGAACGAGGGCTGCGGCCGCTTCAGGTGAAATGTCACCGCGTCCTCGCCGCTGACGGTGACCTTGTCGAGATTGCTGTACCAGGCCTTGCGCGGATTAACGCGCAGTCTGTCGGCGGCGGTGCCGGCGATCAGCTCCCAGGTGCACTTGACGTCGGCGGCGGTGAAGGGCTTGCCGTCATGCCATTTGACGTCGCGGCGCAGCTTGAAGGTCAGCTCCTTGCCGTCCTCGCCGAGGTTCCAGCTTTCGGCAAGGTCCGGCACAATCGAAGATAGGCTGTTCTGCGGCACATGCTGGTCGAACATGACGAGGTTGTTGAACACGCCCATCATCGGCCCGAGCGCCGCGATCGTCGATTCCTCGTGGATCGACATCGAAGCGGGGCTGGTGATCAGCGGCAGGCGCAGCGTGCCGCCGGATTTCTGCGCCAGGCATGGAGACGCCGCAGCAATGGTGCCGGCCAGCGCGATCAACGCGAACATCCGCCGTTGCCGCACTCCCGGCGCAAGCCGGAAGCCACCTGTCGGGCTGCGCGGCGCTGCCGCGTGGGTCCCGGCTTTCGCTGGGACTGCGGGATGCCATAAGCCGCGAGAGGTCCTCGTGGATCGGTGCATCGTACTCTCCTGCGCAACTTGCTTGCCTGCGAAGCGGCCGGACCGCTAGCGGTCGAGCCAGACGTCTTCCATGCGCCAGCCGTTGAAGCGGCTGTTGGTCATCGTCACCAGCCCCTTGACGGCGGGCTGCATGCAGCTGGCAAAGCGCGAATAGAGCAGCACCGGGCGCGAGGCGGAATCGGCGAGGCGGCGTTCGATCTCCCAGGCGATATGGCGGCGCGTGTCGGCGTCGGCCTCCATCGACTGCGCGTCGATCAGCCGGTCGGTCTCCTTGTCGCAATAGCCGGTCAGGTTGCGGTCGGCGCCGCAGACGTAGTTCTCATAGAATTTCTGATCGGGATCGTCGATCCCACCGGTGCTAACCTCGACCGCCAGCGTGTAATCCTTGCGCATCACGCGGGGAAAATAGGTCGCGGTGTCGATCACCTCGAGCTCGGCGTCGATATACACTTCCCGCAGCTGCGAGAGCACGATGACGGCGGCGTCGCGATAGCCCGGCACATTGCGGGTCGACAGCTTGACCGCCAGCCGCTTGTCCGGCCCGTAGCCGAGCCTCTGCATGATCGCCCGCGCCTCTTCGCGGTTCTTCACGACATCCGGCCCGTATCCCGGCAGCGTCTGCAGCGCCTCCGGGGTCATCCCCCAGACGCCGTCCGGCGGCGGCAGCAGCGCGCCGCCGACCGCGCCCTGCCCTTGCGCCAGCGTGTCGATGAACGCCTTGCGGTCGAGGCTCAGCGCGATGGCCCGCCGCAGCTCCGGCTTGTCGAACGGCGGCGCCTTCGGGTTGATCAAGAGGTCGCGGCTGTTGTTGTCCATCACGACGTCGCACTTGGCCAGGGGCACCTGGCTCTTGACGTCCTTCAGCAGCGGGATCGTGGCGAAGGCAAAGTCGAGCTTGCCGGCCGCGAAGGCGAGCAGCCAGGTCGCCTGGTTCGGGATGATCGTGTACTCGATGCCGTCGAGATAGGGCCGCTCCGGCTTCCAGTAATCCGCGTTGCGGTTCACCCGAATGTGCTCGTTCGGCTTGTATTCGACGAATTTGAAGGGGCCGGTGCCAATCGGATGCGTGCGCATCTGCGCCGGAGTGAGATGGCACGGGTAGATCGGCGACTGGCCCGACGCCAGCAGCGCGATCAGGTAAGGCTGCGGCCGCTGCAGGTGAAAGGTGACCTCGTACTCGCCGTTCGTCGTGATGTCGGCGACGTTGCGGTACCAGGCCCGGCGCGGGTTGAGGCGGAACTTGTTGTCGGGATCGGCGCCGCGCAGCCGATCCCAGGTGCATTTGACGTCGGCGGCGGTGAACGGCTTGCCGTCATGCCATTTGACGCCCTGGCGCAGCGGAAGCGTCAGCTCCCTGCCGTCCTCGCTCGAGCGCCACTCGGTCGCGAGGTCCGGCACGATCGAGTTGAGGCTGTTCTGCGCGACGTGCTGGTCGAACACAACGAGGTTGTTGAACACCCCCATCATCGGGATGCCGGCAGTGATCGTCGATTCCTCGTGGATCGACATCGAGGCCGGGCTCGCAAAGTCGAGCATCCGCAGGACGCCGCCGCGCTTTTGCGCGACGGCCGGCGCGACGACCGCAGGAGCTGCCAGCGCGAATATTAGCGCAAACGCAGCAAGCCTCGTCCGCATCGGCGTCTCCCCACACCCGTCTTGCGGGGTTCACCCCGCCTTTATCGCACGGGGACTATAGCGGGGATGCGACGCGCTAGCCGAGGTTATTTCCTATTTGTCGAGCCAGACGTCGTCGAAGCGCCAGTTGTTGTAGATGCTGTTGACCATCACCTGATACCCCTTGACGTAGGGCTGCAGGCAGGTGGCGCTGACCGGGAAGAACAGCACCGGCCGGAACGCCGCCTCGGCCAGCTTGCGCTCGGCCTTCCAGATGATCTCCTTGCGTTTCTGCGGATCGCCGGCCGCCATCGATTGCTGGTCGACCAGCTTGTCGAATTCGGGATCGCTGTAGCCGGCATAGTTGCGCGCCGCGCCGCTGTAGAAGTTCTCGTAGAACATCTGGTCCGGATCGTCGACGCCGCTCTCCATCGGCACCGCGCCGATCGTGTATTCGCGGCGCATCACCTTCGGATACCATTGCGCGGTGTCAACGATGTCGAGATCGGCGTCGATCCAGATCTTCTTCAGCTGCGAGGCAAGCAGCACCGCGGGGTCGCGCCAGGACGGGATGTTGCGCGTCGAGATCTTCGTGACGAGCGGCTTGTCCGGCCCGTAGCCGAGCTTTTTCATGATCTCCTGGGCCTCGGCGAGGCTCTTCTTGGGGTCGGTGCTGAAATTGGGCAGCGAGGTCAGGATGTCGCGCGGCATGCCCCAGACCCCCTCCGGCGGCGGCAGCATCACAGTCGCCCCGAAGCCGCCGACGCCCTTGTTGATGATCTCGACAAAGGCGTTGCGGTCGAGCGCCAGGATCATCGCCTTGCGCAGCTCGGGGTTGTCGAACGGCGCCTTGTGCATGTTGATCAGCATCGTGCGCGGCACGTTGATCGCCGTCGTCTTGCATACCGACTTCGGCGCCTGCGCCTGGAAATCCTTCAAGGTCGGCGGACTGACCCCGAGAATGCCGTCGATCTTGCCGGCAAAAAACGCCAGGTTGCGCGGCCCGACCTCGCGCAGGATCACGTGCTCGACGCCATCGAGGTACGGGCGTCCGGGTTTCCAGTAGTCGGGGTTGCGCTCGACCTTGATGTACTCGTGCGGCTTGAATTCGACGAACTTGAACGGACCGGTGCCGATCGGGTGCTGGCGCATCTGCGCCGCCGGCACGTGGCAGGGGTAGATCGGCGACCAGCCGGAGGCGAGCAGCGCCAGGATCGCCGGCTGCGGCTCCTTCAGGTGCAGGGTCACCTCGTTATCGCCGCGCGTCGTCACGTCCTGGACGTTGCGATACCAGCCCTTCCTGGGGTTGACGCGCAGATGGTCCTTCCCCTTGCCCATCAGCAGGTCGAACGTGCACTTGACGTCGGCAGAGGTGAACGGCTTGCCGTCATGCCACTTGACGCCTTGGTGCAGGGTGAAAGTCAGATCCTTGCCGTCCTCGCTCCATTCCCATTTCGTCGCGAGCTCGGGGACGATGTCGTCGAGACGGTTCTGCGGCTTGTGCTGGTCGAACAGCACGAGGTTGCTCATGACGCCCATCGCCGGCTGCAGCGCGGCGCGCGTCGCCTCTTCGAGGATCGACACGCTGGCGGGGCTGTCGAGGTTGGCGAAGTGCAGGATGCCGCCGCGCTTCTGCGCCAATGCCGGCGCCGCCATGACCGCGCCGCACAGCAGCAGCGCGGCCGCCGCGGCGATGGCCGGCCGCAACAGGCGATTCCCGGCCGCACTGCGGCGTGGCTGTCGAGCAGTCATCGGCTCCCCTCCCCCTTTGGCCATTCTCAGGTTATTAGCGAGCAGGGTAGCATGCAGCGCCGGCCATGCCAGCGCCCCCCTTGGGATAGGTGCGCTATTTGTCGAGCCAGACGTCTTCCATGCGCCAGCCGTTGTTGACCACCATCGTCAGGTCTTTCACCGCCGGCTGGGTGCAGGTCGCAGCGCTGTAATAGACGTCGACGAGCGGCGCGGCATCGGCCCGGAAGGAAGGCGGCATCAGTTGCTGCCTCGCGCCCGCACCCGAGCCGGACATCGCCGCACCCTCCCCGATGTTTGGCTCGTTTTCTGCGATTGTGCCGCCGCGTTGGGGCGCCGTGTCAAGCGATGCCCGTGCCGGGCGCTTCGGCTATGCTCGCAGCCGGACCGACGCGGAGGATGCGATGAAGGCGATCCTGTGCCATCGATGGGGCGGCCCTGAGACGCTGCGCTTCGAGAAGGTCGCTCGGCGCAACCTGATGCCCAACGAGGCGCGCATCCGCGTCCATGCGTGCGGCGTCAATTTCGCCGACACGCTGATGGTCGCCGGCACCTATCAGGTGAAGCCCGAGTTCCCGTTCACCCCGGGCCTGGAAGCGGCCGGCGAGGTGATCGAGACCGGCGCCGCGGTGCGCCATCTCACGCCCGGCCAGCGCGTCCTTGCGGTGTTGCGCTTCGGCGGCGGCTACGCCGAGGAGATCGCGGTCGATGCCGACGCCGCGGTGCCGCTTCCCGAGGCGATGGACTACGTCACCGCCGCCGCCTTCCCGGTCGCCTACGGCACGGCGCATTTCGCGCTCACCCATCGCGGCAATCTCAAGCCCGGCGAGAGCCTCTTGGTGCTCGGCGCCGCCGGCGGCGTCGGTCTCGCCGCGGTCGAAGTCGGCAAGCAGCTCGGCGCCCGCATCATCGCCGCCGCCGGCGGCCCGGACAAGCTGGCGGTGGCGCAGGCGCATGGCGCCGACGCGCTGATCGACTACCGGCAGGAAAGCATCCGCGATCGCGTGCGCGAGTTGACCGCCGGGCTCGGCGCCGATGTCGTGTTCGATCCGGTCGGCGGCGACGCGTTCGACCAGGCCTTGCGCGCCGTCAACTGGGAGGCCCGCATGCTGGTCATCGGCTTCGCCGCCGGCCGCATCCAGGCAGTGCCGGCTAATCTGATCCTGGTCAAGAACATCTCGGTGATCGGCGTCGTCTGGGGGGCGCAGGCGGCGCGCGACCCGGTCCTCATTAGCCGCAACCTCGCCGAGTTGCTGCGCTGGTGGGAAGCCGGCAGGCTGCACCCGCTCGTCGCCCGCACCTTCCCGCTCGCCAAGGCCGGCGCGGCGATGCAGGCGCTCTTGTCCCGCGCCCATCCCGGCAAGATCGTGCTGACGACATGACCGGCGGCGACTCGCCGGAAATTGCGGTGCGCCGGGCTCGCCTCGCCGAGATCGAGCGCGACCTGGGGCGGCTGCAGCATCGCCACGACATCGCGATGTCGGCGTTCCTGTTCGAGGAGGCGACGTCGCTCGGGCAGGAAATCGCGGCGCTGGACAAAGCACGGCAGGCGCTCGCCGCCGCCCTGCCGCCGCCTCCGGCGGCGCACGAGACCGGCGTCGTCCCGGTGCTCGCCCGCCCGCGCCGTAGCCGCCCGCGCTAGCAGTGCGGGCCGCTCAAGGCCCCGTAGGATGGGTTGAACGAAGCAAAGCCCATCTCGCCTGGCAAGCAGCTACGCGATGGGCTTCGCTCACGCTCGGCCCATCCTACCCCTTTTGACCCTTGAGCGCGGCCAGTTCCCGCCGGAGCGCCCGCATTTCCTCGAACCGGGCCGTCGCGTCGCGCATCACCGCGGCGATCCCGATGAGTCTGCCGGCGCCGTCGTGGAACGGCAGGATCGTGAACTCGACCGAGATCTGTCGGCCGTCCTTGTGCGCTGCCGGGACCGCCAGCAGCGCGCCCTCCGCGTAACGGGTCTGGCGCCCGGCCATCACTTCATGAAAACCCTGCCAGTGCCGGGGCCGCAGGCGCTCCGGGATGATCAGGTCGAGGCTTGCGCCCAGCGCCTCCTCTTGGCCAAAGCCGAACATTCTGGTCGCAGCTCGATTCCAGCAGCGGATGAGGCCTTCGCTGTCGGCAAAGATGATCGCGTCCGGACAATCGATGACCAAACGGTTGTGGAAGTCGGCTGGCAGCCCTGGCGGCTTCTGCTGCACTTTGCTCTCCCTCGTCGGCGCGCTCGTGCGCTATCCCGGTGATCGCAGCAAAAAACGCGCTGCCGCAGACATCATCTCGATCTGATCGTTTATGCCGGCGAGATGAATAGGCAAAGGAGAAGGGCGGTGAACGGCGACCCGGCGCCGCCGCGGGAGCGGCTGTCGATCGGTACCCCCGAACTTGACATGATCCTGCAAAGCGGCCTGACGCGCGACCGCCTCTATCTGTTCGAAGGAACCCCCGGCACCGGCAAGACAACGCTGGCGCTGCAATTCGCTCGCGACGCGGCTCGCCACGGCGAAAAGCGCTCTACGTGACGCTGGGCGAGACGCGCGACGAGCTGCTAGCGAGAGGGGCCAGCCACGGCTGGTCGCTCGACGGCGTCGAGATCTACGAGCTGGTGCCGCTCGAAGCCCAGCTAGATCGCCAGCCGGCCGTGCTGCAGCCTTCCGAGGTCGAGCTCGGCGAGACGATGAACCTCGTCTGCGAGCGCATCTCGACGTTGGCGGCCGACCGCCTCGTCATCGACTCGCTGTCGGAGCTGCGGCTGCTCGCCCGCGACTCCTGCGGTTTCGGCGGCAGATCCTCGCCCTCAAGGCCTTCCTCACCGGCCGCCGCTGCACGACGCTGATCCTCGACG
>JBLMXS010000171.1:0-10173 GCA_050257895.1 Thiohalocapsa sp. | reverse complement strand
CCTCGGCGTGCAGAACGACGCGGTGTTCGGCCCGGTCGTGATGCTCGGCCTCGGCGGCATCTTTGTCGAAGTGTTGCGCGACGTCACGTTCCGCATCGCGCCGTTCGGCGAAGAGGAGGCGCGCCGGATGATCGGCGAGTTGCGCGGCGCCGCCATGCTGCACGGCGCGCGCGGCCAGCCGCCTTGCGACATCGACGCGCTGGCCGCCGCGCTGTCGAAGCTGTCGCTGTTCGCGGCGGCGAAGCGCGCCGAGTTCAGCAGCATCGACGTCAACCCGCTGCTGGTACGTCCGAAAGGCGAAGGCGCCGCGGCGCTCGATGCGCTGATCGTCACCACCGAGGCCGCTTCCGGCCATTGACGATACCCCGCGGTCCCGAACCCCCACGGCAACGGCGCCCCCGCGAACGCAACCGCCTCCTTTATCGCCAGATGTCGAAAATCTAAGCAAAACTTAACCTTCGCACCCTACAACCAAGGTCTTGAATTGCGTGGGGTGGCACGTGCACATTCATCGTGGCGAGCTGCTACCGACCATCGCAGGCGCGGCGTCGGACGTGGCATTGGCGCCGGTTCCGCTTATCCAGCAGGACGCCCGGGCAAGGCCGGACGCGCCGAACGTGCCCGGACCGGCAATGGACAAGGAGCCTATGGCGGATCGGCAGATCGAGCACGCGTCGTTGTGGTGGCGCTGGCAGCCGGTAACCGTGGTGCTGTGTACGCTTGTCGTCGTGGCCTACGGCCTCGGCGCGTTTGTGCGGCTGCCCGGCGGCTTTCACGAGCTGCTCACCGTGGTCTTTGCCGTCAGTCTGGCGTTGCTGATGCTGGAGGCGCTGAAACGCCAGCACCGCGCCGTCTCCGAGCTCCGGGCGCGCGAGGAACAGTTCGCCGGCCAGAGCGCGCTGTTGCAGAGCACGCTCGAAAACATGGGCGAGGGCCTCAGCGTGTTCGACCGCGACGGGCGGCTCATCGCCTGGAATTCGCGGTTTGCCAGCCTCGTCAAGCTGCCCACCGATCTGCACGACGCGACGCTGTTCGAGGTGCTGAAATTTCAGGCCGAACGCGGTGATTTCGGCCCGGTGGACGATCCGGTGAAGGAGGCGCGGGAACGCACCGAACGGTTCTATCGCGATCTGCCGAGCGTCGCCGAGCGCACCACCGCCAGCGGCCGCATCATGCAGATCCGCCGGCGGGCGATGCCGAACGGCGGCGTCGTCACGCTCTACTCGGACATCACCGAGCGCAAGGCGGCCGAAACCAAGATGGAGCAGGCCCGCCTGCAGGCCGAACTCGCCAACCGAGCCAAGGGCGACTTCCTCGCCAATATGAGCCACGAGCTGCGGACGCCGCTCAATGCCATCATCGGCTTCTCCGAGGTGCTGGCGAGCGAGCTCTTGGGGCCGGTCGCCGACCAGCGGCAGCTCGAATACATCAAGGACATTCATTCGAGCGGGCTGTTGCTGCTGTCGATCATCAACGACGTGCTCGACATGTCGAAGATCGAGGCCGGCAAGCTCGAACTGGCGCGCGAGCACGTCAGCATGCAGGGGGTGGTGGCCGAAGCCGTCCGCATCGTCGGCGAGCGGGCCCGTAGCCGCAAGATCAGGCTGGTCAGCTCGCTGTCGCCGAGCGACGTCGCGGTGTGGGGCGACGAGCGCGCGATCAAGCAGATCATGCTGAACCTCATGTCGAACGCGGTAAAGTTTTCCAACGAGGGCGGCCGGGTGAACATCCGCGCCGCCGTTGTCGGCAGCGCCCATCTGGTGCTCGAGGTCGAGGATTTCGGGATCGGCATGAGCGAAGAGGAAATCGAGCGGGCCTTGCAGCCGTTCGGTCAGGCGAAGCCGGCGACGACCCGTACCCACGGCGGCACCGGCCTGGGGCTGCCGATCGCCAAGGGGCTCGCGGAGGCGCACGGTGGAACGCTGACCATCGAAAGCCGCCCCGAGCAGGGGACGCGGGTGCGGGTCGTGCTGCCGACCAAGCCCGAGGCGGCGCCCAGCCTGCCGCTCGATGAGCCGGCCGCGCCGGAGGCGCCGACCCAGCGCGCCGTCGCCTGACGGGTTAGCGGACCGGCGCGCGGCCCGCCCGCAGCGCCGCCGCGCCGGCGGCGCGAAACAGAAAGACGCCGGGGATGCAGGCGAGCGCCGCCACCGCCATCATCGCGAAGCAGTCGCGATAAGCCAGGAACGCCGCCAGCCGGTCGAGCAGCGCCGTCGGCACGACGGCTTTCAGCTCGTCGTGGCGCAGCTCGATCCGCAGCTGCAGCAGCGTCGCCATCACCGCGACGCCCGAGGCAAAGCCGAGTTGGCGCAACAGGCTGTAAAGGCCGGAGGCGTCGGTGCGCAGCGGCTGGGGCAGCGTCGAATAGGCGAGCGTGCTGTGCGGCGTGAACAGCATTCCGGCGCCGACCGCCTGCACGCAGCTGCCGGCAACCAGCCAGAAGAAGGCGTGCTCCGGCTCGACCCGCGCCAGGATCGCGAGCCCGGCGAACATCGTCAGCCAGCCGAGGCAGAGCAGGATGCGGCAATCGATGCGGCCCATCAGCCCGCCGACCGCCAGCATCACCAGCATCATCACGAGGGCGCGCGGAACCATTGTCAGGCCGGCGACAGTGGCGCTGAAGTCGAACACCTCCTGCGCCAGCACCGGCAGCAGCACCAGGGTGACGAACACGACGGCGCAGGTCACGAAATTGTAGAAGGCGGCCACCGCGAAATTGAGATCCTTGAAGATCTCCGGGCGGAACACCGTAAATCGGCTGCGGCGCGCCCGCAGGGCGATCGCGGCGATTGCGGCGGCCGCGATCGCGGCTTCCGCCGCCACTTTCGAAGGGTGCAGCGACGAGCCACCGACGCCGCCTTCGAGGCACAGCTGCAGCGCCGCGACTGCCACCGTCAGCAGCACGATACCCACGGCATCGACGACCTGTGGCGGGAGCGCGTCTTCGGGGTAGCGCAGCCGACGCACCCCTGCGATCGAGAACAGGCCGAGCGGCAGGTTGACGAGGAACACCGCCCGCCACGACGACAGATCGGTGATGAGGCCGCCTAAGGGCGGCGCCAGGATCGGCCCCAGCATCAACACTGCGCCCAACATCCCGAGCACGCGGCCATGCCGCTCCTGCGGGGTGATGTCGAGCAGCATTGCCTGTGCCAGCGGCAGGATCACACCGCCGGCGGCGCCTTGCAGTACGCGGGCTGCGATCATCGCTGTGGCCGACGGGGCAGCGGCGCACAGCAGGGAGGTGGCGATCAGCGCGGTCAGCGCCAATGGGAACAGCCGCCCTGCGCCGTAACGCCGGCGCAGCCATCCCGCGAGCGGCGCGGTGACCGCGGTGGCGCATAGATAGCTGACGACGACCCAGGTGCCGAGTTCGATCCCGCCGCCGAGATCACGCTCCAGTTGCGGCAGCGCGACATTGACGATCAGCGTATCGGCCGCCTGCAGCGCGGTGGCGATCATCAGCGCGGCGGCGGCGAGCCGGCGCCCGCCGGTCGACATCTCGTCCACGCGGCCGCTGGGCTCCTCCTGTTGCATCATCGCACGCGCCGGGTTCGGCTATCTGGGCCGCAAGATGCAGGCCAATGGCGCAGGCCTCGCCGCGCCATTGCGAGCCGGGGAACCTGCCGTATCGCGCACGGATTAAATGCCTGTTTACCATTTGCGCGATAGATTTCCCGGGCCAGCGACGGGTGCGGCAGAGAGGAGGGGCCGGTGCAGGGCGTCACAATGTTGGTCAATGGCAATGGCGAGTGGCTGCTGCCCGACACCCCGGAGTTCTTGGAGGCGCTGGGCGACCCCACCCCAGATTACGACGCCGTCTCATTTGCCGTAAAAAATCTTGGCTTCATCAAGTTGCAGATTTTCGGCCAATCGATCATCGAAATCGAGCTGCACCCGCGCGCCGTCGAACTTCCGGCCCTGTTGGCGGCGCAGCAGCAGGTTTTGTCGTCGCAGGTCAAGCTGTTCCGCATAAAGTACTTCGATGGCGAGTGGGCCTCGGAGATCACCTCCGCAGCCGAACAGGTAATCGCCCGGCTCTCCGAGCTGTGCGCCCCGCGAGCGCGCCCCGTCGGCGCCGACCGTTTTGTCGTCGAACCGCAGGATTTCGGGCGGCTGTTCCGCGAGGAAGACAATTGGCTGCGGCCGCTCGCGGTAAAATGGCGGATGTCGTTCGGCCAGTTCGATTCCAGCGTGATCTCGCTGGCCGTCGCCAACGGCCTGTTGTCGCGGCTGGTCATCGTCGGGATCACGCCCGGCAAGGGCGAGCCGCAGTGGCGCTTCATCGGCGACGGCCACAAGTGGATCGGCAGCAATTATCACCTGCGCGGCCTGGGCGAGCAGGTGCAGAACATGCCGGACAAGGACTACGGCCAGTGGGCCCAGGAGTACTTCAAATCAACCGCCGCGACGCGCCAGCCGCGCTACGATCTGGTGAGCGGCTCGATCCAGTACCAGGATGCCGCGGGCAGGCCGAGCGTACCCCGCCGCTACGAGAGGCTGCTGTTGCCGTGGAAGACGGCGTCGGCCGAGGTCTTCGTCACGTCATGTTCGAAGGGGATCGACGACGTTATCGAGCCATCGTTCTCGCCGGCTTCGAGAATGGCGGAAAAGGTCGCTAACTCGGCGTAAAACTCGTCTGGCAAGGTATAGCCGACCACCACCTCGCCGTGCCCGGAGCCGGGGTAGTAGACACTGTAGCTGAGATGCTGGTGACCAAAGCTTTGCGCCACGCCGCGCTTCACATTCGCCGCCTCGATGAAGCAGAAAAGCCATTCGATCGGCCAGCGCGCGCATGAATAGGCCTTGACGACCCGCGGCATCAGATAAGCCAGCTGGCGGCCGCGGAAATCCGGCCGGACCCACAACGAGCCGCCGAAATTGACGATGCCGCTGATGCGGTGCGCCGCCTCGGCCGTCACGACACACGGTTGCCCGCAATCCTTGCCGAACCAAACCGTGCGCGCCTGCTCGGCCAAATTGGTTCCGGACAGGTCGAGCACCCGGCTGGCCACCGTCACGACAATCTCGCCGTCGGCATTTTCCCCGGAGATCCAGAACGCATTCTTCGGTCCGATGTCGGTGCATTCCGGGTTGAACCCGTCGAGCAGCGGATACCAGCCATGCGCGGCATAGTGCCGGTTGGCGTAAAGCAGCTCATCGAAATCGTGGCGGATGCGCAGAAAAACGCCCTTGCGGCGCGCCGCCTTGTCCGCAGCAAGCACAAACCGGGCAAGCTCGGGCGCCGGCCCGTGCCGGATTGTCAGCGCCTCCGGAAGGCGCAAATTGTTCTGCGGGATGATGTTGAAGGAGTCGAGCGGCATCGAGCGGGCCTTCCCTGCGCGCGTGATCCCTGCTCTCGGCATCACATGGTTAACAATCTGTTATCGAATGTTACAGACTTCAAGAGCGGGCGCCAAGCTTGCGCATCGATACATCTTGGATGCAGTTCGCCGCAGGCGCCGCAATCAGCGCCGTCGCAGCCTCGCCTCACCCGGCGAATCCCGCCGGCCATCCCGCCAGCCACAAGGCGATCTCGCCGACCACGACCGCCGCTGCGAAGACAAAGGCGACGATCGCGGCACGCCGCAGCCGCTGCCGCCACCGCGCCGCCTGCGGCCTCCCGGAGGCCACGAACAGCGCCGTGACGAGCAGCACCAGCGCCGTCATAAGGCGTTGCCGATCAAAGCCGTTCATCCGAGCCGTTTCCCTGCACGGCGGCGCCGTGCGATGATCGGGACGAGCCTGCACGTTGCGGTGCGGCACTGGGTGTGCGACGCAGCGTCGCAGGACCGAAAACAGAGGCGGGAGCGGCAATGAGCGGCAACGGCACCCCGACAAAAGACGACCTGAAGCGCGCCGTCTGCGAGGCGATCGACCGTCACGGCAACGAGATCATCGCGCTCGGCGAGGAGATCCTTCACCATCCCGAGACCGGGTTCAACGAGACCCGCACCGCGCGCCTCGTCGCCGAGCGGATGGCGGCGCTCGGTCTCGAACCGCAGACCGGGCTGGCGTTGACCGGCGTCAAGGGGCGGCTGCGCGGCGCCGCGGCGGGGCCGAGCCTGGCGCTGATCGGCGAGCTCGACAGCCTCCGGACCTCCGACCACCCGCTCGCCGACAAGCATACCGGCGCTGCCCACAGCTGCGGCCACAACGCGCAGGTCGCCGGCATGCTCGGCGTCGCGATGGGGCTGCAGGCGGTGCAGGCGCAGGACCTCCTGGCCGGCGAGGTCGTGTTCTTCGCGGTGCCGGCCGAGGAGTTCATCGATGTCGAGGAACGTCTCCGACGGCGCAACAAGGGCGAGATCGAGTTCCTGCTCGGCAAGCCCGAGCTGGTCGCCAAGGGCCATTTCGACGACATCGACATGGCGATGATGATCCATGCCGGCTCGCACGACCAGATGAAGAAGCGCTCGTTCATCGCCGACTCGTCGAACGGCGCGCTGGTCAAGCAGATCCGCTTTCTGGGCCGCGCCAGCCACGCCGGCGGCGCGCCGCAGCTCGGCATCAACGCGCTCTCGGCGGCGCAGATCGCCTTGAATGCGATCCACTGCCAGCGCGAGACCTTTCACGATCACGACACGATCCGCATCCATCCGATCATCACCAAGGGCGGCGACGCGGTCAGCGTCGTGCCGGCCGAGGTGACGATGGAGACCTTTGTGCGCGGCGGCTCCTTAGAGGCGATCGTCGACGCCAACATGAAGGTCGACCGCTGCCTCAAGGCGGGCGCGATGGCGATGGGCGCCGAAGTCGAGATCAACACGATCCCCGGCTACCTGCCGCAGCGCAACAACCGCGGGATGGGCGAGCTGTTCGGCGCCAATGTCGAGCACCTGTTCGGCGCCGGCACGTTCGACATCGGCGGCCACCGCACCGGCTCGACCGACATGGGCGACATCGCCCACATGATCCCGGTCATCCACCCTACGTCGCCGCCGCGCACGGCAAGACCCACGGCGCCGATTTCCGCATCACCGAGCCCGAGCATGCCTACCTGACCCCGGCCAAGCTCCTCGCGATGACCGCGATCGACCTCCTCTGGGCCGACGCCGCCCGCGCCCGCCACATCATCGCCGACTTCGCCCCCGCCTTCGACAAGGGGAGCTACCTCGACTTCGAACGCGCCCTCTTCAAGACCGAGCGCTACAAGTCCGAGGCGTAGACGGTTGGCGAGGTAGAGGCGCTTCAGCCGCGGCGGGTGAGCTCGATGTAGCCGAAAGCGTCGATGCGGGCGTCGAAGCGGGCGCTGACCACGGTCGAGGTTTCATCCTCGACGATGACGGCGGGGCCGGGCACGATTGCGCCCGGGGTCAGGGCGGCCCGCTGGTGGATCGCCACCTCGACGAAATCCCCGCGCTCGGCGTCGAACACGCCGCGGCGGTGCGCCGGCGGCGGATGCGATGCGGCGGGCGGTGGCGCCGCCGCGGCGTCCTCATGCGGCACCGGGCCGCTCAGCAGCAGGACCCAGCTCAGCACCTCGACCTCGACCCCCGGGATGACCCGCGAGTAGAGTCGCCGGTAGGCCGCCTCGAATGCCGCCAGCAGCACCGCGCCGTCGGCGCTGTCGTAGGGCCGCACCGGCAGCGGCACCGCGATCTCGTGGCCCTGGCCGCGGTAGCGCATGAAGGCCGAGCGGGTTTCGCTGAGCGGCGCCGTCGGCTCGCCGCGCCTGACGATCGCCTCGGCCTCTGCGCGCATCGCGGCGAACAGCGCATTCGCCGCCGCCGCATCGAAGGCGTCGAGCCGCTGCAAGTGCGAGCGCACGATCTCGTAGGCGATCGGCGCACGCAGAAACCCGACCGCCGAGCCGACCCCGGCATTGGACGGCACCAGCACCCGGTCGAGGCCGAGTTTGTCGGCCAGCCGCGCGGCGTGCAGCGGCGCCGCCCCGCCAAAGGCGACCAGCGTGCGGCCGCGCGCGTCCTTGCCGCTTTCGATCGCGTGCACGCGGGCGGCGTTGGCCATGTTCTCGTCGACGATCTCGCCGACCCCGAACGCGGCCAGCGCCAGAGCCAGGTCGAGCGGCTCGGCGACGTGCGTGCGCAGCGCCGTCTCGGCCGCGGCGACGTCGAGCCGCATGCGGCCGCCGGAGAACGCGGCGGGATCGATCCGCGCGAGCAGCAGATCGGCGTCGGTGACGGTCGGCAATGTGCCGCCGCGGCCGTAGCAGGCCGGGCCGGGATCGGCACCGGCGCTATCCGGCCCAACGGTGATCCGCTTCAGACGGTCGACGCGGGCGACCGAGCCGCCGCCGGCGCCGATCTCGACCATCTCGATCACCGGGATGCGCAACGGCAGGCCGCTGCCCTTCTTGAAGCGGTAGATGCGCGCCACCTCGAAGGCGCGGCTGGTCTGCGGCTGGAAATCGTCGATCAGGCAGATTTTCGCGGTGGTGCCGCCCATGTCGTAGGAGAGCACCTTGTCGAGCCCGCATTGCCTTGCGATGTGGCTGGCGAAGATGGCGCCGCCGGCGGGCCCGCTCTCGACCAGCCGCACCGGGAAGCGGATCGCCGTCTCGACCGTGGTCAGCCCGCCGCCCGACAGCATCAGGAAAAGTGGGCACCCGATCCCCTCGCCGCGCAGCAGCGCCTCGAGATTGCCGAGGTAACGGCCCAGCATCGGCTGCACATAGGCGTTGGCGCAGGCGGTCGAGAAGCGCTCGTATTCGCGCATCTCGGGCGACACCTCGGACGACAAGGTGACGCTGACGCCGGGCAGCCGGGCGGCGAGGATGTCGCGGGCGCGGATCTCGTGCGCCGGGTTGGTGAAGCTATGCAGAAAGCCGATCGCGACGCTTTCGATTTGCTCGGCTGCGAGCCGCTCGGCGAGGCGCTCGACGGCCGCCTCGAAGAGCGGCACGACGACCCGGCCCTGCGCGTTGAGGCGCTCCGGCACGACAAAGCGCCAGCGGCGCGGCACCAGGGGCGGCGGCAGGTCGATATTGACGTCGGACTGCTCGAAGCGGTTCTCGTGGCGGATCTCGACCGTGTCGCGGAAACCCTCGGTGGTAACAAGCGCGGTCTTCGCCCCCTTGCGCTCGATGATCGCATTGGTGGCGAGCGTCGTACCGTGGATGATCAGCGACAGGTCGGTGGGGCCGAGTCCAGCATCGCGCAGCACCGCCCGGATGGCGGCGATGACCCCCTCTTCCGGCGCCTCCGGCGTCGTCAGGATCTTGGCGCTGAGCCGGCGTGTTTCGCCCTGGATTTCACCCGGGGCTCCGACCTCCAGCGCGACATCGGTAAAGGTTCCGCCGATATCGACTCCGAGCCGGGCCTGCCTGTGCTCCACCGCCACGCTCTACCTCACCCTGACAACGGCGCAGAAATTCCGCGAGGCCGGCGCGGGAGTCAACAAGGGCGCTCGCGACAGGGCGGGCGGCACCGGCGTCAAGGACTGATAGGAAGTACCCCTCTTCCCGTGCCTGTGCGGGAGTTGAGTTGAATGCGCTATACGGGTCATATTGGAGCGGGAGACCGACGGTGGCTACGTTGTGCCCGTCCCCGCCTTGCCAGGTTGCGTCATCCAGGGCGATACGCGCGCCGAAGCGCTGGCCAATGCCCGCGAGGGGATCTCCGTCTACATCGAGGACTGTCGCGCCGGCGAAGAGCTCGTCCCGACCCCGTTGTGAGAGCGATGTAGGATGGGCTGAGCTGCAGCGATGCCCTTCTTTCTTTGCCGATTCACCACGGAGATACAGAGGGTACGGAGAACAACAACGATTTCTGTGTCTTCCGTGTCTCGGTGGTGAAACTGCTCCGATGGGCTTCGCTGCGCTCAGCCCATCCTACGATCTCTTCATGGAAGTCGACGCTGCCTGATTTCACGCTTCCGGCCGCGTGCGGATACCGGCAACACGAATTTGGCAAATCGCGCCGCAATTGCGCACCGCGGTACCGCAAATTCGCCACCATCCCCACCAAACACTTGAAGAAACGGGTGTGGGAGACGCCTGATGCGGAAACTTGTCCGGTATGTCTTAACCGGCCTCATCGTGCTTGCCGTTGCGGGACCGGCCGCCGCTGCCGACCTCGTCCTGAAGCGGGTCGTGCTGTCGACCGGCGGCGTCGGCTATCTGGAATACGAGGCGCAGGTCACCGGCGACGCCGCTCTCGCGCTCGACGTCCCGCTCGACCAGGTCGACGATGTGCTGAAGAGCCTTGTCGT
>JBLMXS010000170.1:0-4249 GCA_050257895.1 Thiohalocapsa sp. | reverse complement strand
CGGCGACTGGCGCTGACGGAACGAGATTGCTTCGCGGAGTTCATCCTCGGGCCGGCCGGAGGCCGGACCCGGGGCTCGTAATGACGGGGGATACATGGAACACGGGTTGGGGCTGCCCCCGGGCGCTTTTGCACGGCTCGACGACGCCGACGACGAGTTGTTTTACGAGCCGGCCAGGCTGGTCACCCATATCGACGAGCACGCGGTGGCCGCGCTGACCGAGTTCTATCGGCAGGTCCTGCCGGCCGGCGGCGTGCTCTTTGACCTGATGAGCAGCTGGGTCAGCCATCTGCCGCCCGAAATCGACTATGCCGAGGTGATCGGTCACGGCATGAATGCCGAGGAGCTTGCCGCTAATCCGCGCCTCAGCCGCCGGTTTGTGCAGAACCTCAACCGCGACCCGCTTCTGCCCATCGCCGACCGCAGCGTCGACGCCGCGATGATCTGCGTCTCGGTGCAGTATCTGCAGCAGCCGGTGGCAGTGCTGCGTGAGGTGGCGCGCGTGCTGCGGTCGGGCGGCCCCGTCGTCATCAGCTTCTCCAATCGCTGCTTCTGGACGAAGGCGGTGGCGGTGTGGCGGCAGCTCGACGATGACGGCCACGCGTTTCTCGTCGAGCGCTACCTGCGCCACGCCGGGTTAGACAGCATCGAGACGCACCGCCTCGCCGAATGGATCGAGGATGAGCAGGACCCGCTGATCGCCGTCGTCGGCCGCGCGCCCGTCTGACCGCAAACTCGGAAGCCCTTGACCGCGGCGCGTTGCCGCAAGCAGTCTGGGCCGATGTTCCACTACATCGTCCGCCGCCTCGCCTTTGGCGCGCTGACCGTGGTCGGCGTCTCGATGGTCGTGTTCTTTGTGTTGCGGGTATTGCCGGGCGACCCGCTGGTGGCGTTGTTCGGCCCGGAAGGCTTCACCAAGCTCAGCGCCGCCGATCGTGCCGGCTACATGGCGCAATTGGGGCTCAGCGACCCGCTGCCGATCCAGTATCTGCATTGGGTGCGCGACATTGCCACCGGCAGCTTCGGCCATTCCTTCTTCCGGGCCGAGAGCGTCGCCGAGATGATCGCCCGGCGCGGCCCGCTGACCGCAGAGATCGCGCTGTTGTCGGTCATCCTGTCGTGGATTGCCGGGATCCCGGTGGCGATCGTCAGCGCGCTGAAGCCCAACACGGTCGGCGATAACGTGGCGCGGTTTTTCAGCATCCTGTTCCTGGCGGTGCCGGGCTTCTGGGTCGGCATGCTGATCGTGCTGGCGCTCCTCTTCTGGTTCGGCTACCGGGCGCCATTGGCCGGCGTCTCGCTGTTCGAGGACCCGGTGCGCAATCTGCAGATCGTGATCGGTCCGGCGGTGGTGCTGGGGCTGGGGCAGGCGGCCTATATCGCGCGTATGGCGCGCTCGAGCCTCCTCGAGGTGATCCGCGAGGATTACGTCCGCACCGCCCGCGCCAAGGGGCTCAACCTGCGCCGCGTCGTCCGCCTGCACGCGCTGCCCAACGCGCTCCTGCCGGTAATCACGCTGTCGGGGATCCTGTTGGGCTTCGTGCTGGCCGGCTCGATCCCGGTCGAGCGCGCGTTCGGCACGCCGGGGCTCGGCTACACGATGTTCACCGCGGTCACCGAGCGCGACGTCTTCGTCATGCAGAACCTGGTGTTCCTCTACGCGGTCGTCTTCGTGATGCTGAACATCGCCGTCGATGTGACGATCGCCTGGCTAGATCCGAGGATCCGCTACCAATGACCGTGCTCGATCCGCAGAGCGTTCTGCCCGCCGAGCCGGTGCCGGCCCCGACGCCCGAGGCCTCGCTGCCGCACCGGGTGTGGCGCGGGCTGCGCGGCGTCACGCGGCGGGCGCCGATGTCGGTGTTCTGGGGGTGCGTCGCGGCGGCGATCATCCTTATGGCCGTGATGGCGCCGGTGATCGCGCCCTACCCGCCGCTCAAATCCGATTTCCGCCACATGACGAAGCCGCCGGGGGCGCCGCACTATTTCGGCACCGACCAGATCGGCCGCGACACGCTCTCTCGCGTCATCTACGGCAGCCGCGCCTCGCTGACCGTGGCGATCGGCGCGGTGCTGTTCGGCACGACGCTCGGCGCCTTGTGGGGGCTGGCCTGCGGCTATTTCGGCGGCCGCTTCGACATCGTCTCGCAGCGCATCACCGAGTTCCTGCAATCCTTCCCCGATTTGATCCTGGCGATGGCGATCGCGATGGCACTGGGGGCCGGGCTCGGCACCGTCATCGTGGCGATCGCGATCACCCGGATTCCGTTCGGCGGCCGCGTCATCCGGGCTGTCGTGCTGTCATTGAAGGAGATGCAATATGTCGAGGCGGCCCGCGGGCTCGGCGCCTCGCACCTGCGGATGATGGCGCGGCACATCCTGCCGCAATGCGTCGCGCCCTACCTGATCCTGGCGACGACGCATCTCGGCGTCGCGATCATCATCGAGGCTTCGCTCGGCTTTCTGGGCGTCGGCATCCCGCCGCCGACCCCGACCTGGGGCAACATGCTGGCCGATTCGCTCAACGCCGGCCTGGTGCCGCCGTGGTGGCTGGTGCTGTTCCCCGGCGCCGCGATCACGCTGACCGTCCTCGCCTTCAACCTGTTGGGCGACGGCATCCGCGACCTTCTCGATCCGCGGCTCAGGGGGGCGGTGTAGCCCACCTCTGCCGAAGTCCGATCGTCACTCGCCGAAGTGCACCCTGCGACTCAGGCGATGATATCGGGCAACAGCTCGCTTTCGATTTTCGAGATCTGGTCCTTGAGCAGCAGCTTGCGCTTTTTCAGGCGCTGCAGCTGAATCTGGTCGAACGGGGCGCGCTCGGCGAGGCGCGCGATGACGTCGTCGAGGTCGCGATGCTCGATTTTCAGAGCGGCAAGCTTTGCCTTCAGGGCTTCGACGTCGAGATCCATCGGTCGGGGCACGGTGGCCGCGCGATGCGGCGGACGGCGGCAATACGCATGCCGTTGGCCGTCTCATATAGCACGAATCGTGACCGTTTCATCGGATGGCGATGACGCAGGCTGGAGATCCGCGTCACCCCGGGCGCTGCGCGGCGTTCTGGCGCTTTTCGCTGGCGTTCTATGCCCGTCCGGCGGTCGCCGCTGCATTGCTCGGCCTGCAGGACCGCGCCGGTGCCGACGTCAACCTGATGCTGTATGCGCTGTGGCTCGGGGTGAGGTCGGTCCTCCTTGACGCCGCCGCCCTGGCCGTCGCCGAGGCCTCGGCGGCGCCGCTCACTTCCGGGATCGTGCTGCCGCTGCGCCGGCTGCGGCGCGGGCTCGGCGCCGGCGACGGCGCTGTGCTGCGGCGGCGCATCGCTGCGGCCGAGCTGGCCGCCGAGCGCGAGGTGCAGCTGCGCCTCGCGGCGCTGCCGCAGCCCGCCGCGAAGCCTGCCGGCGACCGCCTCACCGTCGCCCGAGCCAACCTTGCGCTCTACCTCGGCGAGCGGATGGCAGCGGCAGAGACGGCGGCCGCGGCAGCCCTGCTGCACGACGCGCTGGCGGCATTGATCCGCGCCCCGCACTAACCTCTCATCCGGCGTCTGGCTCGGCGCTGCCGGTCTGGGCCGGTTCGCCCCAGCGCTTGACGGTGCCGGCATCGAGGCCGAACAGGTCGAGCACGCGCCCCAGCGTCTGGTCGATCATCTCGGCGAGGCTTTGCGGCTTGGCGTAGAACGCCGGCACCGGTGGCGCGATCACCGCGCCCAGTTCCGACAGCGCCGTCATCGTCCGCAGGTGGCCGGTATGCAGCGGCGTCTCGCGCACCATGAGGACGAGGCGGCGGCGTTCCTTCAAGGTCACGTCGGCGGCCCGGGTCAACAGCGTCGTCGTGGCGCCGGTCGCGATCTCGGCCATGCTGCGGATCGAACACGGCGCGACGATCATGCCGAGCGTCGGAAACGAGCCCGACGAGATCGGCGCCGCCAGATCGCCGATGGCATGCACGACATCGGCCCGGGCCCGCAGATCGGCCGGCTTCAGCTCGGTCTCGAGAGCCAAGGTCAGCTCGGCCGAGCGGCTCATCACGAGGTGCGTCTCGACCGGCAGAGGCTGCAGCAACGCGAGAAGCCGCGCGCCGTAGATCGCGCCGGAGGCGCCGCTGACGCCGACCACCAGCCGCGGCCGCGCCGCCTTACGCGGCATCGGTGCCTGCCGTGGCCGGCCGTCGCGGCGCCCACCCCTGTAATCGGGCGGCGGGCACCCTATCTCGACGGCGGGGATCGACGCCCTGGCCGGTGAACCCCTGT
>JBLMXS010000169.1:0-14066 GCA_050257895.1 Thiohalocapsa sp. | reverse complement strand
CTGGCGCACCGGCTGTCGAGCGTCATCGGCGCCGACCGCATCCTCGTGCTCGATCACGGCCGCGTCGTCGAAAGCGGCCGCCACGCCGAGCTGATCCGCCGCGACGGACCCTACCGCCGCCTGATGGGGGCGCAGGCCGAGGAGCGTGGCGACGATTTCGACCTCGACCTCGCCGTTGACCAGGTGTCGCCGGCGGCCGCGCCGGAGACGGCGGCGACCGATTACGGCGAGGCGGCACCGGAGGCGGCTGCGAGGAAGGCGGCGCAGGTCGGGGCCCTGGCGACCCTGCTGACGCTGGTCGCCATCATCCGGCCATGGCGGCGGCGCTTTGCGGTCGTCGTTGCCTCCGGGATCGGCCGGGTCGCCGCCTTTATCGGCGTCGGCGTCCTGAGCGCGCTAGCCGTCGCCGCAGTCAAGACCGGCGCCCCCTTCGCCTACCTTCTGATCGTCCTCGCCCTGGCGGCGCCGCTGGCCGGCCTCCTGCACTGGATCGAATCGTGGCTGGCGCACGACATCGCCTACCGCCTGTTGGCCGAGATGCGGGTCGATCTGTACCGAAAGCTCGATGCGCTGGCGCCGGCCTATCTGGTGCGCCGCCGCTCCGGCGACCTGATCGCGCTGGCCAGCCAGGACATCGAGACGATCGAATATTTCTTCGCGCACACCGTCGCGCCGGCGCTGATCGCGGTGCTGGTGCCGGGGGCGGTGTTGCTGACGCTGGCGGTCGTCGCCTGGCCGATCGCGCTGGCATTGCTGCCGTTCGTGCTCTACGCTGGGCTCGCGCCGGTGGTGATGCGGGCCCGCATCGACCGGCTCGGCGCCGAGGCGCGCGACGCGCTCGGCGCGATGAGCGCCTACGTCACCGAGACGATCCAGGGCCTCTCCGACCTCGTCGCCTTCCAGGCGATCGGCCGCCGCCGCGGCGGCTTCATGGAGGCGGTTGGCGCCTATCAGGAGACGCGCCTTGCGCTGCTCGGCGATCTCACCGGGCAGCAGGCGCAGCTCGAGATCGTCACCGGGCTCGGCGGCCTCGCGGTGGCGGTGACCGGCGCCTGGATGGTCGCCGATCACCAGCTCGCCGCGACGACCCTGCCCTTGCTGATCCTCTTGGCGCTGGCGTCGTTCCTGCCGATCTCCGAGATCGCCCAGGTCAGCCGCCAGCTCGCCGACACGATCGCCTCGACCCGGCGCTTCCGCGCCGTGCACGAGGAAAAGCCGGCGGTGCGTGACGGGCCGCAGCTGCCGCCGGCGCCGTCCGGCGGCTCGGCGATCCGCTTCGAGACGGTTGCGTTCGCTTATCCCGGCGCGCGGCGGCGGGCGCTCGACGGAGTCACGCTCGACATCCCGGCCGGCGCGACGGTGGCGATCGTCGGCCCCTCCGGCGCCGGCAAGACGACGCTCGCCAACCTGCTCTTGCGCTTCTGGGACCCGGCGGCCGGGCAGATCGTGATCGACGGCGTCGATCTGCGGCAATTCGAGCTCGACCATCTGCGCCGCCGCATCTCGCTGGTGTCGCAGGACACCTACCTGTTCAACGACAGCCTGCGCGCCAATGTCGCGCTGGCGCGTCCCGGCGCCGACGAAGCCGCGATTCGCCGGGCGCTCGACCAAGCGGCGCTCTCGGACTTCGTCACCAGCTTGCCGGAGGGGCTCGACACCAGGGTCGGCGAGCGCGGCGTCCAGCTGTCGGGCGGGCAGCGCCAGCGCGTCGCGATCGCCCGCGCCTTTCTCAAAAACGCCCCGACCCTGATCCTCGACGAGGCGACGTCGCATCTCGATGCGGTCAGCGAGGCGCAGGTGCGCAGTGCGCTCGACGCGCTGATGCGCGACCGCACGACGATCGTCATCGCCCACCGCCTGTCGACGGTGCGCCACGCCGATCTGCTGGCGGTGCTCGACCAGGGCCGTCTGGTCGAGCTCGGGACCCATGCCGAGCTGGCGGCGCAAGGCGGTCTCTATTCCCGCCTCGTCGGCCACCAGCTGGCCGGCGGCCGCGAGCCATTGCGCGCCGTCGGCGATTAGAGCTTTCTCCAATCAGATCGAAGCGCCGCCCGCCACCATCATGGCCGGGCTTGACCCCGCCACCTACGAGAAGCAGGCAATGTCCTTGCCGTTTCGCGTGGATGCCCGGATCAAGTCCGGGCATGACGACAGGAGGGGATCTCAACTGAACGAATTCCACTCGGCAAAGCGCTTGATCCTGCCGCGCTTGACAGTGATTCAGCCGAATGCCATCAAAGGCTTCCCAGTTGGGTAGGCAGGGTTGAACCGATTTCTTTCCGGCGTGCTGCGCCATTTCCAAGAAAAACCCGACGCCGTCTTCAGCCGCTTCATTCGGAGCGATGAGGTCGAAGCGATTCGCTGGTGCGATCTCGAACAATCGGCGGCCGCCTTTCTCGCCGCGTACCGGGCGCAACAGCTGCCGCCTGACGCCCTCGTCCTGATTTTTCTGCGCCACGTGCCGGCGCTCTACGGCAGCTTCCTCGGCGCGATGTTGGGCGGCTTGCGGCCCTCCTACATGCCCTGCGCGTCGGCAAAACAGGACCCCGCCCTCTACTGGTCGTCGCACGCGACCCTGTTCGAACGGATCGTGCCGGCGCTCGTCGTTGCCGACCGCGCGACGCTGCGGGAGATGCAGGCAAACGGGCTCGATCTGAGCCGCACCCGCACGCTGGCGATCGACGATGTCGAGCCGAGCGCCACCCGATCTGGGGAAGCCGCCTGGAGCGAGCCCGAAGAGGACGCGATCGGCCTCTTGCAACACAGCTCCGGCACCACCGGGCTGAAGAAGGGCGTTGCGTTGAGCTATCGGGCGATTGCCGCCCAGCTCGAGAGCTACGGCGCCGCCCTCGGCATCGCCGAACGCGACGTCATCGTCTCCTGGCTGCCGCTCTACCACGACATGGGGCTCGTCGCCTGCCTGCTGCTGCCGCTGTATAAGGGCGTCCCGCTGGTGCACCTCGACCCGTTCGACTGGTTGGCGCGGCCGGGCCGGTTGTTCGAACACATCACGCGCTGGAAAGGGACGCTGGCCTGGCTGCCGAATTTCGCCTTCGACCATCTGGCGGCGATGGCGGCGCGCGACGCCGGGAGCTACGATCTCACCGGCATGCGCGCCTTCATCAACTGCTCGGAGCCGTGCCGCGCCGCCTCGTTCGACCGCTTCTTGGAGGCTTTTGCCAGCGCCGGGGCTCGGCCGGAAATGCTGCAGTGCTGCTATGCCATGGCTGAGACGGTGTTTGCGGTCAGCCAGACCGAGTTGTCGCGGCGACCGCGCCGCATCCGCGTGCGCAGCGCCAGGGTGCAGCCCGGCGGCCGGGTCGAACTCGCCGGCGATTCGGCGGAAAGTCAGGAACTGGTCGAATGCGGAGCGGCAATCGACGGCATCAGGATCGACATCTACGACGCCCAGCGCGCTCGCCTGCCGGAGGGGCATGTCGGCGAGATCGGGCTGTCGGGGGAATTCCTGTTCGCCGGCTACAACGCCGACCCGGCGCGCACCCTGGCGCAGCTGTGCGACGGGGTCTACTTCACCCGCGACCTGGGCTTTGTCATTGACGGGGCGATTTTTGTGCTGGGTCGCATCGACGACCTGATCATCGTCAACGGCCGCAATGTGTACGCGCACGAGATCGAGGATCTGCTGCGCGAGGTCGACGGGCTGAAGCCGGGGCGTTCGGTCGCACTGCCGTGGAGCGATGAGCGCGTCGGCAGCAATGCGCTGATCGTCGTCGCCGAGAAGCTGGATGGCAGCGCGCGCCCGGACAGCGAGCTGCGCGCCGAGGCCGCTCGCCGGGTGTTCTCGGTAACCAACGTCATGCCGAGGACGGTCCATCTCGTCGCGGAAGGCTGGCTGGTCAAGACCACCAGCGGCAAGATCAGCCGCGCCGGCAACGCCGTAAAACTCGCCGCGATGCTCACCGGCAGCAGATAACAGCGCAATGACCGACGCCGAAATTCTTGAAGTCATCAGCCGTGCGATACGCGAGGAAACCGATAATCCCGATATTGTTGTCGGCCCCGCCACCACCGCCGCGGACGTTCCCGGCTGGGATTCGCTGGCCCATGGCCGCATCATGCTGGCGATCGAGATCGAGCTCGGTGCCCGCTGCAACATCGAGGACACTTACGCGGCGGCCAATGTCGGCGATCTGGTTCCGCTGTTTCGAGCCGCGCTGCGGCAAGGAGAGCGATAAGCATATTATCGCGCCCGCAACGAGCGTGATGGCCCGGTTGACCACGCGGACAGAGTGTCAATGAGAGTGTTCGACCTGATCGATCGCGCCGGCGCGACGGGGAATGCCGCCCGCATCGCGGCGATCGGCAGCTGCCGCATCGACGACCCGTTCGAGGCGCTCGCGGAGTCCGGACGGGCGCACCGCGTTTGGGCAAACATCAACGCGACGACGCATACGCTTGGCGAGGCCAGGCAGATGATCGACTTTGTCCGCGGCGATCGCGACATCGCCGCTGCCTTGCAGCCGTTCGTGTTTGGGCCCGAGCCGCCACCGCCGCCGCTCCCGCCGGTGCGCCGACTGCTTGACGGCGTCGATGCGATCTTCGTCGAGGTATGCAACCCGTGGGAGGTTCAGCATCCGCCCTACTATTTTCAAATGGACCATTTCTTTACGCAATTCGTGTCGCAGCACGGCGGCCCGCTGCGCCGCTGGTACCGCCGGTTCCTGCAGGGCGAGGCCGGCGACGAGGGCGAAATCGCGCAGGCGCTGGACCAACTCGCCCGCTTGCCCGTCGAGGAACGCGCCGTTGCCGAGGCGGTGCTGCGCACGACCTGTCTGCGGCGGCTTGATCGCGAAGCGGCCGCCGCCGGGGTTGCCGAGACGATGTTCAAGGCCGGGTTCGAGGCCCGCAAGACCTGGGTGTTCGTATCGCATTTTGTCGTCCCCGGCATCGACGGCACGCAGATGGCGGACCGCGCGGAACTGATCGACATCGTCGGCGAGGCGGCCGCGCGCCACGGCGCCCGTTTTTTCGATCCCAGCACGCTGATCGCCCGGCACGGCCGCGAGGCGGCCTTGGCCAGAGGCGGTCAGGATCTGTTTCATTATAACCCGCAGCTGCATGAGACGATCGCCGATGCGCTGCTCGACGCGGCCCATCTCGAGGTGCGGCAACGGCGTGTGGCCGTCGCCGCTGTCGGCGACACCACGGTTGCGGCAGTCGCCGCGAAGCTGGGCCCAGCGGCAATGGCGGCCGCCAGGGTCAACGAGACGTTGCTGCGCGTGCACCGCGACCGCGTCAATGCGTTGGGCGTCGAGGGCAGTGGCCTGCATGCGCACTACAAGCAGCTGCTCGACGATGGCGCCATTGCCGGTGCGCCAGTTGCCGAATTGGCGGAATTGATCATCGAGCTGCTGCCCTCCTTCGACAACCATTACGTGTTGCGGGCCGGGCTGGGGGAACTCGCCTTCGTGCTGGCCCGGCTGGGGATGCGGGCCGCCGCCTTCGATGCAGACAGCAGCAGGGTTGGCGCGATCGAGGCCGGCTGCCAAGCGCTGATCGGCGAGCAGCCGGCATTGGCTGACCGAATTGCCATCGCGCACATCGACATCCCGGAGGTGCCGCCCGGCGAGAGGGTTCTCGCCGTTCTGCCGGATTTCGGTTTTAGCAAGCAGAACGAGCGGCGCCAGCTGGCGCGGCTTGCGCGCTATCCGGCCCTGTTGGTCGCGCCGCGGCTGTTCCTGCATCTCCGCGAGTCAACCGACGAACAGGAAGCTGTAGTACAGCAGCTGCGGTCTTGCGGCTTTACCGATCTTCGCGAATTTCCGCGTCTCGGGCTGCTGTACTGCGAGAGAGCGGAACGCGATGCCTCGGAGTCGCGGCGGCGCCCGCGCGGTCTGCTCAACTCAATGATGCGGCGGCTGCAGCCGCGCTCGCAATCTTGCAGAAGCCCCTGAGCTCTTATCTCGTTCACAGCCTTCTGCTGCGTGGAACGCGCTGCTGGCGCAGCGGGGCGCCGACACGCGCGCCTTTCGCTTCGATTTTAACCCTTCGCGGCGGCGGCTGTGCTATCTTCGGCGATCATTTCGTGAGCAATCGCCGGAGGGGACACGCCATGTCCTCCGCAATACCGCCGTTCACCCCCGAAGAAAGCGCCCGCTTGACGCAGATTTGGGATCGTCTTTACGAGCTCTACATCGAGCAGGCGAACGGCACCCGCGACGGCGCCGTGATCCAGGCCGAAATCGACGATTTAATTCGCCAGCGCAACGAGATCCGCGCCTGGGGCTGGAACACCGGCCGCAACTGGAAAGACGACATCCCCAAGGATATCGCCGAGAAGCTGCTGCGCGAGTAGCGGCCAGCGCCGGTCGCGCCGGTTAGCCGCCGAGCTCTAATCGCCAGTCTCGCTTCTCCCTCGTCATCCCCCTTCACTCGTCATCCCCGGGCTTGACCCGGGGATCTCGTCCCGCCGCATAGAGATGGCCGATCAAGCCCGGCCATGACGAACGAACTGAAACGCTCGCCGTGATCAGCTGGATAGTGGACTATAAGGCCAGCATCGCCGCGACCTGGTCGAGGGTGCGGATGCGGGCGTACATCTTCATTGCCTTGTCGAGGCTGTAGGCGTGGGCGGCGGCGTCGCTGCCCCAGCAGCATTCGCGCACGACCACCGCGGCGAGATCCTGGCTGAAAGCCTCGCGCACGCTGGTCTCGACGCCGCGATTGGTGGCGCCGCCGGCGATCAGCACCGTGTCGCGCCGCAGCATGTGCAACAGCTCCCCGACGCCCGTGCCGTAGAAGGCGCTGGGCCGGCGTTTCAGGAAGACGTAATCCTCCGCCCGCGGCATGATCTCGTCGGGAAAGCCGGCGTCGGCGCTGCCCTCGATCGCATTGGTCAGGGGCGGCGTCCCGGTCTCGGCAGAAAGATCGGTCGGCAGCAGCACGACGTCGGCGCCGTCGCGGCGGCTGACCGGCGTCGTGTAGATGACCGGCAGCCCCGCCGCGCGCGCCAGCGCAATCAGCCGGACCCAGGCCTCGAGAACCGGCCGCATCGCCGTCCGGCGCGCCGGGTCGGACGGCGTCAAGGCGCGGCGGCAGACATCGTAGGCGATCAGCGCCGTGCGCCGGCGATCGAGAAGCTCGGGCTCGGGCATCGCAAGTCTCCGTCAATTGTCGGGGCAGAAGTCAGGATCCGCCGTTTGCCGGGTTGAGCGTGCTGCGCCAGCGCCCCAGCGCCGTGCGCAGGCTGGCCGCCAGCTCACGCCGCATCGGCGGGCCGAGGAAGTCGCCGATCACCAGCTGCCTGCCGTGCGAGGCGACATACAGCCGGTTTGATTCATCCGGCCGCTCCTCGAGCACGACGCGCAGCCAGAACGGCTGAAACCGCCACAGCCGCCGCTCCCCGTAGATGTCGATCCGCTCGACGGTGAAATCGTCGCCGGCCAGCCGCAAGATCTCGCGCCGGCGCGCGCTGCGGTAGCTGAGGCGGAAGGCGAGGTAGAGCAGCGCCACGTCGATCCCGAAAAACCCGAAGATCGGCCACGCGCCAAGCGAGACGAAGATGATGCCGACGACGACGCTGAGCAGCGCCAGGAGCGCCATCATCACATGAAAGCCGCGCGGCGGCAGGCTGCGGTGCGGCAACAGGATGCGCTCGAAAAAGATCGATCGGCTTACCGCCGGGCTTGCACTCATCGCCACAAGATAGGATGTCCGAGGGTCCGGCGCCAAGCCGGCGACGCATCGGCGAACGAGGCCCCCCGGTCGGCGTTCACAGTCGGCGTTCAAAGTGGGCGGTCACGGTAGGCGGTCACTGCGGAAAAGCGGAAGGGCGTGAAAATGGCGCAAGACGGGCTGCTCGAGGTCGCGCTGCGGGCCGCCATCGCCGGCGGCGAGGCGGTGATGCGAGTCTATGCCGATCCGTTCGAGGTCACCCACAAGGACGACAAGACGCCGGTGACCGAGGCCGACCTCGCCTCCGAGCGGGTTATCGTGGCGCAATTGGAGGCGGCCTTCCCGGACATCCCGATCGTCTCCGAGGAGACCGTGCCGGAAGCCGGGTTTGCCTCGCCTGCCGCCCGCTTCTGGCTGGTCGACCCGCTCGACGGCACCCGCGAGTTCGTCGCAAAAAACGGCGAGTTCGCGGTCCTGATCGGGCTCGTCGAGCATGGCAGGCCGGTCCTCGGTGTCGTCGTCGGCCCGGCGCTCGGCGTCGTCTATAAGGCGCACGGCCCCGGCTCGGCGATGCGCCGCCGCGGCAACGGGGCGTGGGAGCCGATCCAGGCGCGGGTGCCGGCCGCCGACGGCGTCGTCGTCGTGCACAGCCGCAGCCACGAGAACAGCCGCCGCCTCGCCGAGTATTTCGAGGGCAGGCCGGTGCTGCGCCGCACGCAATGCGGCAGCGCCCTCAAATTCGGCGTGCTGGCGGCGGGCGAGGCCGATTTCTACCCGCGCTTCGGGACGACGATGGAATGGGACACCGCCGCCGGCCAGGCCGTGCTCGAAGCCGCCGGCGGCCATGTCCTCGGCCTTGACAGCACGCCGCTCAGCTACGGCAAGCCCGGCCTCAAGAACGACGGCTTCTTCGCCTGGGGCGCCAAGCCCGCTTGGTGACGCCGCGCAACAAAAACCCCCGCCCAAGCGAAAGCCGGGGCCCATCGATCCGCTCATCGGATGGCTGGAGGATGGGTTCGCTTTCGCCGGGACAGCGGTGAATACTACTCCCCGGCGGCGTTGCGCCGCCAGCGCTCTAGGCTCTCCTTGGGCCACACCTCGGGGAGCTTGTAGAAAGCCTCGAAGCTGCGGGCGCCCTGCGGCAGGTCGAGCCACGGCACCTTGCTGCGGGTGAAGATGTGGACGTCCGGCGTCACCGCCTCCGGGTGGTCGAGCGTGCCGGCACGCAGCAGCACCGTGTCGCCCGGCGCCGCGTGGTACTTGCTGTAGATCGCGGTGCCGCAATCGGGGCAGCGAAAGATTTCGTGGGGCTTGCCGCTGCCGGCGCTCACCGTGTCGGACCGCAACCGCGCGTGGTCGGTCTCGACACAGCGCCGCTCGATCCAAAGGTTGGTGGCAAAGGCGCTGCCGCTGAGCCGCTGGCAGTCGCGGCAGTGGCAGGCGTGCACGATCAGCGGCGCCTCTGTCAGCCGGTACCGCACTGCGCCGCAGGCGCAGCCGCCTTCCGCCCCGTCCACAGCCATCATGCCCTCCTCTCGGCCGAAAGCGGTATATTATGCCAGGCGGGTCGCCGAGAGGGAGGATCACATGCCGACGGTCATCGACGGGCGCGAAAGCGGCTACCGGACCAACCCCGACTACAAGGTCGTGCTGGAGCCGTCGCCGCGGCGGGTGCGCGTCCAGTTCAACGGCACGACGGTCGCCGACAGCACCAACGCGCAGCTGCTCTACGAGACGCGGCACCTGCCGGTCTATTACTTTCCGCGCGCCGACGTCCGCTTCGACCTGCTGACGCCGACCGACCATCACACCTTCTGCCCCTACAAGGGCAAGGCGTCGTACTGGTCAATCCGGGTCGGTGACCTTGTGTCGGAAAACGCCGTCTGGAGCTATCCCGAGCCCTATGACGAGGTGCCGGCGCTGAAGGATGTCGTCGCCTTCTACTGGGACCGGGTCGACCATTGGTACGAGGAGGACGAGGAGATCTTCGTCCATCCCCGCGATCCCTATAAGCGGGTGGACGTGGTGGCGTCGTCGCGGCCGGTGCGGGTCATCATCGGCGGCGAGACCGTTGCCGAGACGAATCGCGCCCGCTTCCTGTTCGAAACGCGGCTGCCGACCCGCTACTACATCCCGGCGGAAGACGTGCGGATGGACCTCCTGGTGCCGAGCGACAAGGTCAGCCAATGCCCCTACAAGGGCCGGGCGCGCTACTGGTCGGTCAAGATAGGCGACCGGCTCTACCCCGACATCGTGTGGAGCTACCCCGAGCCGATCGCCGAATGCCCCAAGGTCAAGGGCCTCCTCGCATTCTTCAACGAGCAGGTCGATGCGATCCTGGTCGACGGCAAGGAGGTGCCGCGGCCGCTGACCAAATGGTCGAAGGAATGGAAGGACAAGGACCGCACGATGCCCGACCTGAGCGGCCCCGTCAGCCGGCCGTGATCGTGTCCTTGTCGAAACGGGCGGCTGCGCCTACTTCCGAGGGGCGACCGTGGAAGCTCCTAACTTCCCCGGCGCCCTGCCCCCACAGACGGAGACGGAACTTAACGCGGAACCGTCTCCATCTGAAGGACAGGAAGAGATGGATTTTCATCCGTCTCTCCCTCGATAACCGCGGGGGCCTATCCCCCCGCGGCATCGAGATCATACCCCACTCATGACCCGCTCCGGCATTGGCGATGCGCCGAAACGGCGCGAGGACCGGCGGTTCCTGATCGGGCGGGGCCAATACCTCGACGATCTCGTCTTCGACAATCTGGCGCATGCGGTGGTGCTGCGCTCGCCGCACGCACATGCCGAGATCCGGCATATCGACACGAGCGCAGCGCTGGCGATGCCGGGCGTGCTGGCGGTGCTGACCGCGGCGGAGGCGGCGGCGGACGGGCTCAAGCCGCTGCTGCCGGGCGTCGTGGCCAACACGCAGACCGCCGAGCCGTTCCGCTTCACGCCGCAGCCGCTGCTCGCCGCCGACCGGGTGCGCTATGTCGGCGAGCCGGTGGCGCTGGTCGTCGCCGCGACCCACCAACAGGCGCAAGACGCCGCAGAGCGGATCGCCGTCGATTACCAACCCCTGACCGCGATAACGGACGCCTGCGCGGCGCGGGCTCCGGGAGTGCCGCAGCTGTCGCCGGCGGCGCCGGGCAATCTCTGTTTCGAATGGCTGACCGGCGACAGCGCGGCAGTCGCCGAGACCTTCGCGCAAGCGGCCCACCGGGTGACGTTGACGATCGAGAACCACCGCGTCGTCACCAACCCGATGGAACCGCGCGGCATCGTTGCGCAATTCGATCCGCTGTCCGCCCGTTATACGGCACATGTCTCGGCCCAGAGCATCCACGCGACGCGCGACGCCGCCGCCCGCTCACTCGGCGTCGAGCCGGCGCGGCTGCGCTTTATCGCGCCCGATGTCGGCGGCGGGTTCGGGGCCAAGAACTTCATCTATCCCGAGCATGTGCTGCTGCCGTGGGCGGCGAAACGAGTGGGGCGCCCGGTCAAATGGATCGCCAGCCGCTCCGAAACCTTTCTGGCCGACCACCAGGGGCGCGGGCATTTGGGCGAGGCATCGCTGGCACTTGATCGCGACGGCCATTTTCTCGCGCTGCGGGTCGCCAGCATCGCCGATCTCGGCGCCTATTTGTGCGGCAGCGGCGGCGGCGTGCAGACATTCCAGTACGCCTTCCTGCCGGGCACGGTCTACCGCATTCCGGCGGTCGCGTTGCAGGTGGCGGCGGTCTTCACCAACACCGCGCCGATCGGCGTCCTGCGCGGTCCGGGCTATGGCGAGGCCAACAACATCATAGAGCGGCTGATCGACGAGGCGGCACGCCAGTGCGGCTTCGACCGCGCCCAATTGCGCCGCCAGAACCTGGTGCCGGCGGCGGCGATGCCGTGGACCAACGCGCTCGGCAACAGGGTCGACAGCGGCGCCTTTCCGGAGACCTTCGACAAGGCGCTCGCCGCCGCCGACATCGGCGGGTTCGCGGCGCGCCGCCGGGCCAGCGAGGCGCAAGGGAGACTGCGCGGGCTCGGCTTCGCCTATCACATTAAGGGCACCGGCGGCGCGCCCTCCGAGAATGTCGACGTTCGCTTCGAGGACGACGGCACGGTGTCGCTGATCACCGGCACGCAGCATATCGGCCAGGGGCACGAGACGACATTCCCGCAGATCCTTGCCGACCGGCTCGGCGTGCCTAACGAGGCGATCCGGCTGGTCCAGGGCGACACCGACGCGATCCCGCTGGGCGGCGGCCACGGCAGCTCGCGCGCCACCTATATGGGCGGCACCGCGATCTGGCGCGCCGCCGAAGAGATCGTCGAGAAGGGCCGGCATATCGCCGCCGAGGCGCTGGAGGCGGCCGAGGCCGACATCCAATTCGCCGACGGCGATTTTGTCGTCGCCGGCACCGACCGGCGCATCACTCTGCTCGAAGTCGCGACGCTGGCGCGGCAGGGCGGGGCGCCGCTCGACACGTACTACGCCTGGACCCGCGAATGGATGACCTTCCCCAACGGCACCCATGTCGCCGAAATCGAGATCGACCCCGAGACCGGTGCGGTGCGCCTCCTTCGCTACGGCGCGGTCGACGATTATGGCGTGCTGGTCAACCCGATGGTGGCGGCGGGGCAGGCGCACGGCGCGATCGCCCAGGGCATCGGCCAGGCGCTGCAGGAAGAGGCGCGCTACGACCCCGGGTCGGGGCAGGTGCTGGCGGGCTCCTTCATGGACTATGCGATGCCGCGCGCCGACGACCTGCCGCCATTCGCGCTCGCCTTCAACCCCACCCGCTGCACGACCAATCCGTTGGGCGTCAAAGGCTGCGGCGAAGCCGGCATGGTCGCCGCCTTTCCGGCCGTCGGCAACGCGATCCGCGACGCGCTGGCTTCGGCCGGCGCCACCGCCGACTTCACCGGCGCCGCCACCCCGGAGCGGATCTGGCGCGCGCTGCGACGCGATTAGCCCTGTGCCCGCGACTACTCGTCATACCCCGGAGTAGTCCACATTGCACGCCGCGAACTTTGATAATGACACCTGTTTGTTGGCGCCGTACCTTTTCGATGATGGCGTCGGGATTGGCCTGCGCCCGGCGCAGCCGCTGATCGACGTCGGCGGCGGCCTGAGCGGGCTGCGGAGCCGCGGCTGAGTGCTGTGGCTGATGATCGGGTTGGCGGTCAGCGCGCCGTCGTTTTTTGCGATACCTTACAGGTCCCACGCGGCGTCGTCGGCGTCTTGTCTGTCGGGGTAGTGCCGCAGCCAAGTGTTCCAGCCCAGTCGTGGTCCGGGCACGCCTCCTGCGTCGAGCCGCAAGAGCGGCACCTCGTCGTGCCGCAAACGCAGGCCGACACGAAATCCGAGCGGCGGACCGACATAAAGCCGCGCTAGATCGGCGAGCTCTCCGAGTTTGCTGCCATTCGGCATGAACGTGACAAAGTCCGCATAGCCGATCGGTCCGATCTCGATCGAGAAGCTTCCCTGAACGTCCCAGTAGCCCGCGCCGATGACCGCATCGACACCGAGCGAGGCGAATTGGTGGCGTCGTCCGCTGCCCGGCAAGCGGCTGCGCTCGTGTGCCGGGATGGCGAGCCAGCGCCCCTGAAACGGGTTCACTTTGATCGGCAGCCGGAAGTAATCGATCAGCAGCCGCTCAAGCGAAACCTCGTTGCGCGGCAAATGCGCCAGCAATCCCGAATAGTGCAGCAAGGCATGCTGCGTCACCACCCCTGGCGGTGCGAGGTGGTCGGTGGCGAACCCGATCAGGGCGCGCAATGTGAACGTGGCCCCGTCGACCGCTTCGGCACCGCCCCGCTCCACCGAGATCGGGATGCGGTACTTGGCCCACGCACGGTAGAAGAAAGCGATCAGACGGTGATTGAAGATATCAAAGAAATCACGCAACGCCGTGTTGCGGCGCCGCAACTCGCGCAGCAAAGTTATTGTGTAATGCTGTGGCAACACGCCGGAAGGCCCCGTCAAACCCATAAAGTTAACGGCGACGTCGGGCGGATTGGAGGGATCCTCGGTCAGGTTGTCGATTTCGCTGGGGGGGAAGGACAAATGCGCAGCTGCCCGAAAAGCCGCGATGCGTTGTCGGGGATCGACCTCCTCGCCGACCCGAGCGCGGCCTCGGCGCCCTGCCGCGGGCGCCAGCGCCAGCCTCTCCAGCAGCCGCACGGCCTGAAAGAAGCCGAACCGGCGAGGCTCCGATTTGAGGCGCGCTTCTAAAGGAGTGTGCGATATCCGGTCCGAGCGGGCCATGTGCGGAGAGGATCTGTCCGGCCGCGAACGCGCACCGTGGTGCGAGAGAATGAGTTGAGCGAGGTGTACAGCGCGAAGAAGCGCTCGAGGACCGATGCCAACAGGAAACCGCGGCCATCGGCAAAGGCGGCCGCGTCAAGCTCAACCTCGATGTCGAGACCGCGGCAAAAGCCGG